>JAAYAV010000323.1 GCA_012719195.1 Anaerolineae bacterium
CCTACATCCACCCCGCCTCAAGCCCCTCCTCGTAGAGCGCCACCACGTTCTCCGGCGGGCTGACAGCCTGGATGTTGTGGCAGGGAGCGATGACATAGCCGCCGCCCGCGCCGAGGATGCGAATGTTGTCGCGCACCTCCTGGCGCACTTCCTCGACGCTCCCGAAGGCGAGGGTATACTGGTTGTCCACCGCTCCATGGAACACCAGCCGGTCGCCGAAGTCCCGCTTCAGCCCCTCTCGCTCCATGCCCGGGCAACGCCACTGGATGGGGTTCAGGATGTCGATTCCGGTCTCGATGAGGTCGGGGATGATGTCGCGGGCGGCGCCATCGGTGTGATGGAATACGTAGACGCCGGCCTCGTGGGCCAGGTCCATCATCCGCTTCATCCGCGGGAGAAGGAACTCACGAATGTGCGCCGGAGCAAAGAGCAGCCCCGTCTGGCCGCCCAAGTCCTCCGCCACGTAACTCAACATAACCTTACCAGACAGCTGCTCGTAGATGCGCTGGGTGCGCACGTAGGCCAGGTCGAACAGCTTGTCGAGGCAGTAGTGGACCATCTCCGGGTTGAGGACTAGGTCCATGTAGGCCTGCTCCATCCCGCGCAGGCTCTTGTAGGTGAGGAACGGCTCCGATCCTCCCCCCTGGATGGGGTAGTCCTCCCAGCCACGGACCTGGTCGGCGAGGCCGGAGTAGTCCCACCAGTCGTGCTCCGGCCAGTGGTAATCGGCCTCGATCTCATCCACCGAGTCGTACTGGGCCAGGGGGTGGTAGATGGTCTCGTTGTAGACGCCGGTGCCGTAGTCTACCGGACGGGAGCGACAGCCGAACACGTCCGTGTGCGGATCGACCTCAGGGCCCACGTAGCGAGGGCCGGCTGTGCTGCCGATGAGGAGCGGACCCACCGTGATCACCTTGTCGATGTGAAGGCGCTCATAGAGATCGCGCATCGTGGCGATTCCCAGGTGCCGCAGTAGCTTGTCCGTTGCCTCCGGGGTGGACCAGTAGTCCATGGGGAGACGGTCCGGCTTCTCGCGCTGTAGCACTGCCTGCCAGCGCTCCTTGGGGGTCATGGATTCCTTGGGCATTGCGCCTCCAGATGCCTCGGCGATGACGTTGCCGAGGTGGTTACTGCAGCCAGCGCTCGAGCCACTCCCAGGCCACCGTACCGTGCCAACGGTGTTCTCCGTCGAAGACGTCGATGGCGAGGCGATCCTCCGCCTCGAGCAGCGCGTAGGCGCTCCGGGTGATGTCGTACTGCTCCAGGACGTTGGCGATGCCGCGCGGCCCGTTGAGCGGGTCGCGGGTGCCGGCCTCGATGAGCAGCGGGGTCGGGGCGATAAGGGCGCCGATGTCGCCCATGTCAGCGAACTCCCAGAGGTGGGGGACGTAGTTGCAGTCGCAGTTGCCGGAGAGGTGAAGGAGCGAGTCGCTGACACCGTAGAAGTAGCCGCTGATGACGGAGCATTCCACCCGGGAGTCCAGAGCGGAGAGGTACAGTGTCTGCAGCCCGCCGCCGCTCAGGCCGATGCAGCCAACCCGCGGGCCCCGGACCTCAGGGCGGGTGAGGGCGTAGTCGATGACTCGGCTCAGTTCCCACGCCCAGACGCCGGCCACGGTGAGGCCGAGTGGAAGCAGCATGTGGGCTAGTTGGTGGCAGGAGGACTGGAGCAGTTGGTCGTCGGCGGAGCTGAGTGATTCGCGCCGCTCACCGAAGCCGCGGGCGTCGGGGCAGAAGACGACGTAACCGCGCTTCGCCGCTTCCACACCGTAGGCGTAGTTGTAGAGCTTGATTGCCTCGGCGACGGCGGGCGTCAGGGCCACCCCGGCGGGTGACAGCTTCCCGCCGCTTCCATGCCCGTGGGGGGCGATGACTGCCCTTGCCGATCCCTCCAGGTTGTCCGGGATGAGCACATAGAGGGGCATGGTCACGCCGGGCTCGGTGTCTATCTCCACCCGCTGGCGGGTGTAGCCCTCCAGTTGCACCTCTTCGGTGACGCGCGGGCGAGGGTCGGCGGGGACGAGGCGTCCCACGCCCAGCAGCTCCCGAATCTTCCCCTGCAGCTGGGCCCGCCAGATCTCCCACTCGGCGTGTGAGCGGCAGTCGAACGCAAGACCTCGTCCGACGGCGGCGAGCCGGCGAACGAGGAAAGGCTCGGATGTGAACCGCTGGTCGGCCAAGATGGCACCCCCCTCTGCGCGGAGTTGTCGGGCCTGTGGCGGGATTATAGCGGCGAGGCACGGCCGTACAAGGCCAGCGCTAGATCGCCGGTCCGCCTATCTCGGGCGCACGGTGTCGAGGAGCTCGGAGAGGTTGCCGCCCAGAACTCGGTCCAGCGCCGGAGACTCCCGCACGTAGGCCTTCACCTTGGCCAACTCGATCATCGGGGGGTAGTAGTCGCCCCCGCCGTCGGAGCCGAAGATCAGCTTGTTCGGTCCGAGCGAGCGCAGGGCGTCGCCTATCTTCCAGGGGCAATTGCTGTAGCTCGTGTCGAGCCAGACGTTGTCGTGCCGCAGAGCCATCTCGATGAACCGGTCCACCATAAACTGGTCGTGGGACGAGCCCAGGTGGGCCATGACGAAGCTGGCGCCCGGCACAGCGGTCACGCAGTCCTCGGCCAGGTCGGGCCGGTTGACGCAGTCGAAAAGGACGGGCAGCCGGTAGTCGGCGCACTGCTCCAGGACTGGGCGGAAGAGCGCCAACGACGCTTCCCCGCGCAGTTCGCCAGCGTGCAGCTTCAGCCCGCGGAAGCCATGCTGCTCCACCGCTCTCTCCAGCTCGCGCTGGGCGATGAGCCCTTCTTCCGGGACAACGTGGGCATAGGGGATGAGGCGATCGCGGCCGGCAACGGCGCGGCGGGTGAGCTCGTTGGAGTCGTACGAGGGCAAGCAGACCGAGAAGACACAGGATCGGTCTACGCCGGCCTCATCCATCCGGGCCAAGGTCCGGTCCGGGTCGAGTTCCCGGCGAAAGACGTCTCCTCCCTTCACGTGCACGTGTCCGTCAATGACCATGGCCGCTACCAAAGGATGAGCTCCGGCCGCTCCCGCAGCACCTGTCGCGAGAGCGTCACGTTGTCGGATGCTGCCAGGAGCCGCCAGCGCGACAGGCCCACCCACGCCTCGCGGAGTACACCCTCGGCCTGGAAGACGCCTTCCATCCGTTCTAGGTGGCGGCGGATGCCGGTCTGGTAGCAGTTGTAGCGGAAGGCAGTCACCCGTTGCGAGCGCCCCCCGTCGTCCACGACCACAGCGTCGGGGAAGACGGCGTAGCGCAGGTAGGGCGGATGCTCGAGTTCCTCGGCGACGTGGAAGATGGTGTTGCAGCCCAGTCCGGTGCCCAGGAAGAGGGAGTAGCCGGCGCGCAGGTAGACCTGGCCATAGGGGGACGTCAGCGAGCAGGGCAGGCCGTCGTGGTGGGCGGTCAGCTCGCGCGCTCCCCAGCCCCAAGCGGCGGCGGCACTGAACGGGTGGTGACTGCGGTGGACGCCGGGCTGCCGGCGGAAGACCTCGGTGAGGGCGCCGGAGGTGGACGGCGAGCGCCGCACGTCGAAGACAACGTGGTCCTCGGCGGCGCCCAGGGTGAGCGTAGGCATGACGAGGGTGCCGTGCGGGCCGAGGACCGCCTGCAGGGCGGCGATGACCGTCTCGGCGCCGCCCTCGACGCGGCCGAACGACCGCAGCGACGAGTGCACCAACACGGTGTCGCCGGAGACGAGGCCGATCCCTCTCAGGCCGGCTTCGAGGTCGGGCCGGGTCACCGCCGGCGGAGGGGAGGCGGTCATGTTGGCTGAGCTCCTGTTGGTGCGCCCTCGCTCCCGGAAGTGGCGAGCTGATCGGGGCTCATCGGCCCGCCGGAAGGCCGAGGAGACGGCAGGCGTTCAAGCCCAACACCTTCGCCTGTTCATCGGCGCCGAGGCTGGACTCCAGCACCGCCTCGGGCGGCACACCCTCGCAGCCGTAGAGAACCTTCTCAGCTCCGGCGACGTGGACGGCATGCTCGATGAGGGCCGTCGGCGTGGTGGGCGGGAAGAACCGAGGCGCGAAGTGGCCGAGGAAGGCGGTGTCCACGTAGACGTGGCGGTGCTTCTCGCACAGAACCAGGGCGGTGTACAGGTGTTCGCCGCCGAGATGGGCGAGGCAGAGTCTGAGATCGGGGAAGTCGAAGGCCACCTCGTCCAGATATATCGGGTCGCAGTACTTGGCCAGCATGGGCACACCCATCTCTTGCATGTAGGGCCCCAGGTAGACCGTGCCCATGTGGAAGGTCACCACCAGGCCGAGCTCCTCGCAGACCTCGAATATGGGGTACAGACGGCGATCGTTGGGGAAGAGGTGCTGGTCCATGGGCTGGAACTTCACCCCTCTGATCCCCGCCCGCGCCGCCACCCGGCGTAGCCGGCGGGCCTCCTCATCGGGGTCGGCGCCGGTGTCTACCCAATGAAAGGCGACGTACCGGTGCGGCTCGGCCTCTGCCATGTCCCGTGCCAGAGCGGCCGCGTCCGGTCCCACCGGCAGCAGCACGGCCATGTCAACGCCAAGGTCGTGGCACCGCTGTGGCACGGCGGCGGAGGGGTGCTCGTGGAAGTTCACCACGTAGGGCCTGGACATGCGGATCCTCCCGGGCGGAAGCGAACAGATTCGATCCAGTATAGCCGCCTGCTCTAGGTGGCTCCACCGGCCGGCCGACCTCTGGGCCGTGGCCGGCCTACTCGCTGGGATGGCCGGCGGCCCTAAGAACGTCCCCGGCTACCCGGAGGACGTTGCCGCCCAGTACCTTCTCGATGTCCTCGTCGGAGAAGCCGCGCTGCACCATGCCGACGGTGAAGAGGGGCCAGTTGGTCCAGGCCATGCTCTGCACTTGCTCCTCCGTGCCCCAGCCGCTGCCGGCGCCGCGGGTGCCCGGCCGCCAGTAGTTCTCCCAGCGGGCGCGCCGTGACGGGCGCGTCGGCACCTTCGCCGGCTCGGCGGGATCGGCCTGCGGAACGTAGGCGACATCGGTGCCGATGGCGACGTGGTCGGAACCGACCAGCCGGCAGGCGTACTCGATATGGTCGAGCATGGCGTTGATGTCGCCGGAGCGGCCGAGGAAATGGGGTATGCAGCAGATGCCGATGTATCCGCCGGTATCGGCGATGGCCTTGATGACCTCGTCCGGCTTGCAGCGGGGGTGCGGGTTGATCGCCGCGCAGCCGGAGTGGCTGGCTACCATGGGGACGGTGGAGACCCGCGCCGCCTCCAGCGACGTCTGCCAGCCGGAGTGAGCCGTGTCCACGATGACGCCGACGCGGTTCATCTCCTCGACCACGGCCCGGCCGAAGTCGCTAAGCCCGGCGTTGGCCGTCTCCATGCAACCGTCGCCGATCATGTTCCGCCGGTTGTAGGTTAGGTGCATCATGCGGCACCCGAGGTCGAAGAACACGCTGATGTAGCGCAGCTCTTCCTCGATGGAGACCCAGTCTTCCGGGAGCGGCACGCCGTTGCCGGTGAACATGAGGCAGCGCTTGCCCCGCGCCTTGGCCTGGTGAATGTCTCCGGGAGTGGTAGCCTTGGCTATGACATCAGGCAGACGGTCAGTAACCCGGGTGAGCCAGGCCAGGCGCTTGAGGAGACGCTCGACGGACTGGCCCTCTTCGCCGGCGTTCTGGCCGACACAGGTGACGCCGGCGGCCTCCCAAGCCTCGAGCACCTCTGCCTTGACGGCCTCGTCGTCCAGGAACCCAGCCAGGAGCGAGCGCTCGTGGATGTCCTGGAGTTCCAGTTCCGATGCCCCCGCTTCGACCGCCCGGTGCAGGGCATCGCCGTCTACCTTGCCGCGCGGTGCGAAGCCATAGGACTCCACCACGGTGCAGGACTGGTGCAACTCCAGGCCGTGCTCCAGTTGAGCCGCCGTGGGCTGTAGCTGGGCCAGGCCGGCCTCTCGCGCTCGTGTCATCCGCTCGTTCATGAGCCGCCTCCGTATGGTGCCGTCTGTGCATGACCGCGCACGAAGCGTGCCAGAGAGGACGGCCATGGCCGCAGGCGCTCCTGCTGGGCGGTGTTTGCCGTCCGGCACCGGTTTCGCTAAGATGGCCAGCGGCGTCTGGTGTGCAACGGTGTCGTGCTCGGAAGGCACCCCAACGCCTGAGCCCTACGACCCAGAGGGGTGCAAGTGCGCAACATACTCGTGACCGGCGGCGCCGGCTTCATCGGCTCGAACTTCGTCCACTACGTGCTGCGAAAGCATCCTCGCTCCCACGTGATCGCCTACGACAAGCTTACCTATGCCGGCAACCTCGACAACCTCGAGGATGTTGCTGACGACTCCCGCTACACCTTTGTCTGGGGCGACATCTGCGACGAGGAGAACGTGGACCACGTCATGCGCGCCTATCGCGTCGACACGGTGGTCAACTTCGCCGCCGAGACGCATGTGGACCGGTCGCTGACCGAGGCGGGCAGCTTCGTCCATACGGATACCTACGGCACCTACGTTCTGCTCGAGGCGGCCCGCAAGTACCACGTGGAGCGCTTCCATCAGGTGGGGACCGATGAGGTCTACGGCGAGGTCATGAACGGCTCGGCGGCGGAGGGGTGGCCCCTGGAGCCGCGCAGCCCCTACTCCGCCAGCAAGGCCGGTGGCGACCTGATGTGCCTCGCCTACAGCACCAGCTTCGGTCTGCCGGTCACCATTACGCGCTGCACCAACAACATCGGGCCGTACCAGTACCCGGAGAAGGTGGTGCCGCTGTTCATCACCAATGCCATTGACGACCAGCCGCTGCCGGTATACGGCGACGGAACTCAGATGCGCGACTACCAGTTTGTGCTCGACCACTGTGAGGCAATTGACCTGGTGCTGACGCAGGGCCGGCCGGGCGAGGTCTACAACGTGGGCACCGGTGTGGAGACGCGCAACATAGATATCGCCCGGATGATTCTGCGCTTACTGGGCAAGCCGGAAAGCCTTATCCACCACGTCACCGACCGGCCGGGTCACGATCGTCGCTACAGCGTGGACTCGGAGAAGATCAGGGCGCTAGGCTGGGCGGGGCGCCATTCCACCGAGCAGGCTCTGGAGAAGACGGTACGCTGGTACCTGGAGAATGAGTGGTGGTGGCGGAAGATCAAGAGTGGTGCTTTCCGCGCCTACTATCAGAAGCAGTACACCGACCGGCTGGCGCACCTGTCCAACATCTAGGGACGGGCGGCCCAGCCGCCGGATAGTACAGACACGACGAAGGGGGCCCCGATGGGCCCCCTCGGCTGTCTCTCGCGTCACCGAGCTGCGTCAGCCGCAGCCGGCACAACTGCCCGGATCGAGGCCCGCCGCCACCGGTTCCGGTAGTCCGGTGCCGGTGCCTCGACAGAGATCCAGTTCGGTGAAGAAGGGATTGGCGTAGCCATAGGAGTTGAGCAGGTCCAGCATCTCCGGCCTGATCTCGGCGACCTCGGCCACAGCGGCACAGCCCGCCTCGATGCTCCTTGTCTCCGCGTACCCGGCCCAGAAGGCCTCGGCTGCGGGCACGAATGGCCCCGCCTCGGCACGAATCAGCGCCAGTTCTCGGCCGGTTGAGGGCTCCTCCTGCATGGCGTAGGCGACGATCAGCCGGAAGCGTGCGAACGAGCGAAGCGCGTCCACCTCCTCCTCCGGGGTGGCGAAGACACCGCTGGCCTGGAGGCTATCGTTCTGGATGACCTCCGTGTAGATGGCGATTGCCTCGTTGATGGTACCCTGAGCCAAGGCGATGTTGCCGTCCACCACCCGGAAGTAGAGCAGATCGGAGGGGTCGTACTCCACCTCGCTTAGCCGGTAGCGGCCTTCCAAGAGGCGGTAGACCAAGGTTGAGGCCCTCTGCGGCCCTGCGCCCACCGATCCGATCACGTTGCCGTGCACGACGATCTCCATTACCGAGTCGCCGTCGCGATCTTCCAGCGCGAGGAGGTCGGGGTAGGCGGCCGTGATGCCCGAGGCCAGCTGCAGGTAGTCGTCGCTCTGATACGAGAGAACCCGCACGTCGGCCATGCACGTGTGCGCCCCGCACGACTCGCTGGCATAGGCCACGTCGCTTCGCCCGTCGCCGTTGATATCCTGAACGGCCAGCAGCGAGACCAGCCCCTCGGAGGCGCCGTCGGTCAGGGCGTCGAACTGGACCTCATAGCGATCCGCGCCGGCCGACATGATGGTGAGGTTGCCCTCGCCGCTGATGGTCTGGGGAACGGGGTTGCTGGTAAGGACAATCAATTCTTCCTGGCCGTCACCGGTCAGGTCCGCCGCCACTACGATCCTATCCTGCGCCATGGCCGACAGGCTGGGCCCGGCCTGGGGTTCCATCCCCCAGGCACGGACGGCGGCAGCAACGGCTTCCGGGTCGCCTTCAGCGGCTGTGGCGTAGTCGGCCAGCGCGTCCAGTCCTGGGAAGGCAGGTGCTGGGCCCGGGTCCGGCGCGGGTGCGACGGTAGTGGGCAGGGTTTCCGAGGCGGGAGTGGGGGAAGTGACCGGCGCGGTCGGATCTGCTGTTGAGGTCGCGGCCGGCGAGGAGACGGGTGCCGATGCCGTCGGAGTGGGGGCCGGTTCCTGTCTCTCGTCCAGGACCCCACAGGACAACAGCAAGCTGAGCGCCAACAGCAGCGCCAGAGCCGGCAAGAGGTGCTGGCGATGGATCAGGGACGGGGTCGAGGACACGAGCCTCCCTCCTCGGGGTAGGATCTACCTTAGTCTACCCTCCCGATGGGTTGAGGGCCAGCCCCACCAGAATGCTGATGAGCCCCGCCGATACCGTCTTCAGGCCGGAGATGGTGAGGTTCTCGCGGGAGATGCGACCCAGGAAGACGCCCAGGCAGAACAGAGTGGCTAGGCCGACGCCGATGGCGGAGAAGTAGCTGGTGCGGATGGCGCCGATTGCGGGGGCGAAGATGAACGGGAGAAGGACTATCGCCGACGCGAGCACCGGAGCCAGGGAGTCAGCGAGGGTTACTATGACAACCGCCACCCGACCGGCTCGGGCCAGTCTTGTGTCGCCCAGGTCGCACAGGGTAGCCTGCTCCAACTCCCGCAGGGAGCGTTTTCGCTCGGCCGACTCGGTCAGAGCCGCTCCCCAAAGGCCGGATATGCCCATGGCGAGGGCGGTGCTGAAGCCCGTCGTCAGGACGATGCGCGGTTCGGTGATGCCGGCCGTGAAGCTGCCGACGAGGACGCCGATGATGGTCAGCACCCCGTCAAACGCGTTCATGGCGAAGTACCGGCGGGCGATTTCGCCCACGTCGGCCAGAGCGCCGAGTTCTCGGACCCGCTCCATCTGAAGCGATAGTCGTGCTATGGGACTCATAGTGCTCTGCTCTACCTCAACTGCTCCGGGCCATTAGCCCTGGTACGGATCCTGGGGCGTCGAGGCATCATCGATGATGCTTCGCCCCGCCACCACCTCGTCGATCGAGTGGATGGTAGCCCCGGCATCACGGATACGCTGGACCACTTGCTGGAAGTCGATAGCCGCGCCTTCGATGGTGACCTTGGCGTTCTCCACGTGGAGGTCCATCTCGTAGATGGAGATGTTCACCGCCTCTACCCCGGCCAAGTCGCTCAGCTGCACCGCCATCTCCACTATGTTGGGCACATGCGGCTTAAGGGTGTCCAGTACTAGACGTCTTACGGCTCCCATCGGATGCACTTCCTCGTGGCGGTGGATTGGGTGAGGCCGGGGCACAGATGGCCGGCGGCGGTCGGACGGGCGAGCGGCACCAGCACAACGCCGCAAAGGGCAGACGCCCATGCGCGCCTACCCTGGGTATGCTCATTGGATGATGATCTCTTGGGAACGGCCGCGGCGCTTACCTGCGCGGCCACAGGCCCTACGACCGAGATCGCTCTTCCCCAGCGGGGACAGTCGTCCTCGGTACTACTAGGAGGTTCGTCCATCTCTACTCCCCCGGCGCTGTGTCAGCACCGGCTCGGCCGCGGCGGCCTCTACTGAGGCGCGCAAACGCCGATAGACACATGATAGCAGCGAACGGCCTCTGCCGCAACCGATTGTTGCCTGCTAGCCCCGTTCTGCCTGCGGTCGGGGGGCGGGAAAGGCTACTGCGAGGCGGATTGGCGCGGGAGAGGGACAGTGAGGGTGATCTGGCTGCATTCGCCTGGCTGTGACTCCAGCTTAACGGTGCCGCCGAGCGAGGCCACGTCCTCGGCCACCACCGTCAGGCCGAGACCGCGCCCGGAGTAGTCGTCGGCCACGGCTGTGGTGGATAGGCCGGGAAGGAGGGCAAGGCTCAGAAGGTCATCGACATCGCGATCACTGCCTTCGGCGTCGCCAATAGGGCCGGCCGCCTCGGCAGCACGACGTAGAGCGTCGAGGTTGAAGCCCTGACCGTCATCGCGTACCCGCAGATACAGGAAGGACTCCCGCACCTCGGCCGAGACGGTGATCCGGCCTTGGGGGGGCTTCCCGCCGGCCGATCGCACCTCGGGCGACTCGATGCCATGAGTGACGGCGTTGCGCACCAGGTGCAGCAGGCTGGGACGGAGCGCCTTGAGGAAGGGACGCGGCAGATTGGTGTCGGGCGCCTCGATCCGTACTGCCACTCCCTTGCCCTGGCCGGCTGCCATCGCCTGCATGGCCCCCACTAGAGGCAGCATAAAGGGGCGTAGGCCCTGCTGGACGTGCCGCCGCAGTGATGCCTCCAGCCGATCCGCGCTTTGCTGCAGGGTCTCGGTCAGGTCGGCGGTGTGCGATCCCTGCCGCAAGGCCTGCTCGTGGAGCAGGCGCGCCATCCGAACCAGGCCTTGGCTTTGGCTGTGTAGCGCGGTTAGGTCGGCCAGGCTCAGGCGGGTGCTTAGGCTGGTCGACTCCCGACCGGTGGGGCCCGGGTGCGGGTCGCGGCTAGCTGCCTCAGCCGGAGGCCCGCCGGCCTTGACCTCGAGGGCGTTCGCTAGTTCGGCGCGCAGGGCGGTCATGTCGCCGCTGGCGGCAGAATGGCAGCCGCAGCCCGCTTTCAG
>JAAYAV010000324.1 GCA_012719195.1 Anaerolineae bacterium
CGGTTGCTCACCGCGGAGGGACCGGGCGGGCCACTGGCGCACGAGGTGACAGGCGTGCCGGGCGGGCTGGACGTGCGGGTCACGGAGCCGCTGCCCTTCTGCGGAGTGGCCGTGCTCACGTTGGTGTAGAGGCGGCACGGCGGCAGCGTCTCTGCGGATGGGAGCACGAGGTCTGGCTCCCATCCGTGCCGCCATCAGGCGTTGGCTACTCGAGCTCCAGGAGCTTGACGGCGTTCTCTCGGGCCACCTTCTGGAATACCGCTTCGCTGATCTTG
Source organism: Anaerolineae bacterium (assembly GCA_012719195.1). Classification (GTDB taxonomy): domain Bacteria; phylum Chloroflexota; class Anaerolineae; order DRVO01; family DRVO01; genus Ch71. The sequence continues at coordinate 276 of JAAYAV010000324.1, forward strand.
CCGTTGGCCCGCCACTCCTGGAGAAGGTCTACCAGCGGCACGGGCATGGTGCGAAAACACATGTCGGTGCCAAAGAGGATGCGGTCCTGGAACTCGGCAAGGAAGCGGGGACCGTAGTCATGGTCGCGGTTGAAGGCGTTGTAGGCAGTGAAGTCTGACAGGTCGCCGTGGAGGTTGGGGTAGCGGCGGAAGAGGGTGGGCACGACGCCCTCCTCGCGCACCGGCTCCGTCGGCAGCCGGCCCACTTGGCCGCGCGGCCCAAAGACGAAGCCGCGTTCGCCCGGTGTCTGCAAGCGCGCGATCTCGGACCAGAACACGGGTCCATGGCCTAGGATGAGGAGGTCGGGGAACTTCTGGAGGGTGTGCTCTAGCTGTGGTAGGCCAGGATCGTCGTAGAGGCCGAAGTCGCCAGTGAGCTGGTCGGAGCCGTCGAAGATGACGGGGAGGCCGGCGGCTTCAGCGTGCTTGAAGAGGTTCTGCACGAGCGGATCCATGAGCGGTAGGTTGGGCATCACTTCGCCGAGGCCGCGGCAGCCCAGGTCCTTGTAGTAGCGCAGCAGGTCGCCCAGCGGGGCATCGGCGGAGTTGGTCAGTGCTCTCGGGTCGATGTTGCAGAAGGGGATGATGCGGTCTGGGTACTGCGCCGCCATGTCGAGGATGTCCTCGTTGGATTGGGGCAGGTAGATCTCGGGGCTGACTATGGGCAGGACCGCGCCGCGCTCTATGCCGAGTTCGTCGTAGCGGGCGAGCAGCTCCTGGGCGGTGCAGAACTGCACCGGCATAGCCGGAGGCTGAAGGCGGTAGGCATGGGCGTGGATGTCTATGAACAAGTCCGCCTCCTGGGCGACAGTGATGGAGGCACCGGTGAATCCCACACGGGTACCTCACCGGCGCCATGCGGGAGCGATGCTCCTAGGCTGAGCGCCCGCGGGCGTCCACCGGCCAGACGTCTACCACGCGCTCGCCCTGAACTACGAAGTAGCGGTCATGCAGGTTGATGGTGGTGCAGCCGTGGGTGGGCTGCAGCAGGATCTTGTCCCCCAGGCGTAGTCCGGCGGCGCCCGCTCCGTCATGGGTGCCGTGCTCCTCGGACAGCTTGGCCGTGACGAGGCCCTCGGGCTGCAGTACCACCGGCATGCCAAACTCCGGCGTGATGGATTTCAAGCCCGCATCGGAGATCACGCGGTCGTCGTTTGGCTTGCTCACCACGGTGGCCAGGACGCTCAGCGCCGGCCGGAACTCAGGGATGATTCCGCCATAGCGGGCGTCCATGGTGGCGTAGGAGCCGGCCTGCACCTCGTCCACTCCCGGGTAGTTGCCGGTGAACTTGTAGGTGCCCGTGCCGCCGCCGCTGACGATGGAGACCGGGAGGCCGCTCTTCTCGATGAAGCGGCGAGCCGAGGTGAGCTTGGCCATGGCCTTCTCGGCGGCTGCCCGGCGCGCCTCTTCCTCGGGAATCATCACTGCGTGCCCCTCGTACCCCTGCAGCCCGGCGAAGACCAGCCCGGAGGCTCCGTGCACGCGACGGGCCAGCTCCAGCGCCTGTTCGGGGGTATCCACACCACAGCGCCCCATGCCGATATCCACCTCGACCAGCAGGCGCAGAGTCACGCCGGCGGCCGCGGCGGCAGCGGAGAGGTCGTCTATGTTCGCCGCAGCGTCCACCGCCACCATGACGTCGGTCTGGCAACGCAGGCGCACCAGGCGGCCTATCTTGGTGGGCCCCACGATCTGGTTGGCGATGAGGATGTCCGGGGCCACGGGGGCCAGGGCTTCGGCCTCGCCCAGCTTGGCGCAGGTGATGCCCACCGCTCCGGCGGCGATCTGGCGGCGGGCGATCTGGGCGCACTTGTGCGTCTTGGAGTGCGGCCGCAAGCTGGCGCTGGCCCCGGCCATGAAGTTGGCCATGTAGGCGATGTTAGCCTCCAGCGCATCCAGATCGAGCACCAGCGCCGGCGTATCGAGGTCCCACATTGAGGAGTAGCTCCGGTCCATGCTTGTCTTCTCCATCGGCATTCTACTGCGGAGACGCCCAGCCCCGAGCAAGCTTCACTGCCCGAGACCAGTCGCGATAGCTGCTTTCCCGCCGGTCCTCGTCCCATTCCGGCTCAAACACCTGGTCGACCCGGCGTTTGGCGCGCAGGTCTTCCAGGCGCGGCCATACCCCGGCGGCGTGCCCGGCGAGATAGGCGGCTCCCAGGGCGGTGGTCTCCGTGTTGGCCGGCCGCTCCACCGGAACTCCCAGGATGTCTGCCTGCAACTGCAGGAGGAGGTTGTTCTGCGACGCCCCCCCGTCGGCACGGAGCACCTGCAGGTCTAGTCCCGCCTCGGCGGCCATCGCCTGCAGGACGTCTCGACTCTGAAAGCAGATGCCTTCCAGGGCCGCCCGGGCGAGATGGTGCCGTCCCGTGCCACGCGTGAGGCCGATGAGCAGGCCCCGAGCGTAGGGATCCCAGTAGGGCGCCCCTAGGCCGACGAAGGCGGGCACGAAGTAGACACCGCCCGCGTTGGGCGCCCTGGCGGCGAGTTCCTCCACCTCAGAGGCCGACTTGATGATGCCCAGCTCGTCGCGCAGCCACTGGATTGCCGCCCCGGCGACAAACACGCTTCCCTCAATGGCGTAGATGGGACCGCCGCCCAGGTCCCAAGCCACCGTGGCCAGGAGGCCGCCCTTGGGGATCTTCAGCTGCGAACCGATATTGAGGAGGACGAAGCAGCCGGTTCCGTAAGTGTTCTTGGCCTGACCGGGATCTAGGCACATCTGGCCGAACAGGGCCGCTTGCTGGTCCCCGGCCATGCCGGTCACCGGTACGGAGTGCCCCAGGAACTCCGCATTCGTCTCTCCGAACGATCCGGCGGTGGGAAGGACCTCCGGCAGTATGGCACGGGGGATGCTGAGCGCATCCAGAAGCTCGCTGTCCCAGTCCCCCGTGCGGAGGTTGTAGAGCAGGGTGCGAGAGGCGTTGCTGGGGTCGGTGGCGTGGACACGGCCGCCCGTCAGTCTCCAGAGTAGATAGGTGTCGACGGTGCCAAACAGCACGTCGCCACGCTCCGCACGCTCCCGCAATCCGGGCTGGTTGCGCAGGAGCCACATGATCTTGGTGCCGGAGAAGTAGGGATCGAGCACGAGCCCGGTGCGCTCGGCGACGAGAGGTGCGAGGCCGGCGGAGCGCAACTCCTCGCATATGGGTGCGGTGCGCCGGTCCTGCCAGACAATGGCATTGTGTGCCGGCTCACCGGTGTGGGCGTCCCACAGCAGGGTGGTCTCGCGCTGGTTGGCGATGCCGATTGCGGCTACATCGCGGGCGCTCACTTGCGCGCTTTCCAGGCAGGCCTCCGCCGCCTCTCGCTGGCTCTGCCAGATGTCCTCCGGCCGGTGCTCAACCTGCCCCGGCTCCGGGTAGATCTGCGCGAACTCGAGCTGGGATGAAGCTACGGCAGCGCCGGACTCGTCGAAGAGAATCGCTCTCGAACTGGTGGTTCCCTGGTCTAGCGCCAGGATGTAGTGCATCGCGGGCCTCCACAATATGTGGATCGCCGGATTCTAGGGGGTGCGAGGCGGCCGGTCAACGACTGGGAGGCGACGTTTCGCTTTCGTCGCCTCCCGAAACCCACCTCAGTCTGAGCCGAACGGCGAGCCTACTCCTTGTCGTCGCTGGGCGGTAGAACCACCGCCAGGTGCAGCTCCTGCAGCTGCACATCGTCGATCGGGCCCGGCGCCCCCATCATCACATCCGTTGCGCTCTGGGTCTTGGGGAAGGCGATCACCTGGCGGATGTTGTTCTCGCCGGCAAGCAGCATGACTAGACGATCGATGCCGGGGGCGATGCCGCCGTGGGGGGGTGCACCGAACTCGAAAGCCTGTAGCAGGTGCCCGAACCGAGTCTGGATCTCCTCCGGTTCATAGCGGAGCAGGCGGAAGATCTTCTCCTGGATGTCGCGGCGGTGACACCGAATGGAACCGCTGGACAGCTCGAAGCCGTTACAGACGATGTCATAGCACTGCGCCCGCACCTGTCCCGGGTCAGAATCCAGAAGCGGCAGATCTTCCTCCTTGGGCATGGTGAAGGCATGGTGGCTTGGATCCCACCGCTGCTCCTCCTCATCCCACTCCACTAGCGGAAAGTCCTTCACCCAGGCGAAGGCCAGCAGGTCGCTGGGCGCCAGGCCCAAGCGGGAGCCGAGCGCGCGTCGCAACTCGCCTAGGACGGCGCGCGCCACCGGCACCTGGTCGGCCACGATGAGCACCATATCGCCCTCATTGGCCCCAGTGCGCGAAAGAATGGCGGCGGTCTCCTCGGAGGAGAGGAACTTGGCGATCGGGCCGCGGACTTCCCCATGGCCGACGGCAAGGGTCACCAGGCCCTTGGCGCCCGCCTTCTTGGCCATCTCGGTGAGCTCGTCAATCTGGCGCCGGGTGTAGTCGGCTACGCCCGGGGCGACGATGGCGCGCACCGTGCCGCCTGCCTCGACGGTCTCGCGGAACACCCGGAAACCGCTGGCACAGACCACATCGTCGAGGCAGTGCAGACGCATGTCGAAGCGGAGGTCGGGCTTGTCGCTGCCGTACAGGTCCAGCGCCTCCCGGTGAGTCAGGCGGGGGAAGGGCGAGATGATCCTCCACTCAGGGGTGACCGTGCGCACCAGCTCGGTGAACAGCGACTCGGTCAGACGGAGGATGTCCTCCTCCTCCGCGAAAGACATCTCCAGGTCAAGCTGGGTGAACTCCGGCTGACGGTCCGCCCGCAGGTCCTCGTCCCGGAAGCAGCGGGCGATCTGGAAGTAGCGGTCGAAGCCTGAGACCATGAGCAGCTGCTTGAGCTGTTGCGGCGACTGGGGGAGGGCATAGAAGTGGCCCGGATGGATACGGCTCGGGACCACATAGTCGCGGGCGCCTTCAGGAGTGCTCTTGATGAGCATCGGCGTCTCGACCTCTATGAAGCCGCGGGCATCGAGGAAGTCGCGGATGAACTTGACCACCCGGTGGCGCAGAATGACGTTGCTCTGCATCGAGCGGCGGCGGAGGTCCAGGTAACGGTAGCGGAGGCGCAGGCTTTCGTCGGCCGTCTGGTCGTCGGCAACCTCAAAGGGGAGCACTCGAGACGGATTCAGGATCGTGGCACTGGTGGCGTGCACCTCAATCTCACCAGTGGCGAGATCGGGGTTGGCCATCCCTTCCGGGCGTCGCTCAACCTGCCCCTCTACCTGCAGCACGAACTCAGCCTTGAGCCCCTCCGCTACCGCATGAGCCGCAGGCGAATCCGAGGGGTCGAAGACGACCTGGGTGCGCCCGTAGCGATCGCGCAAGTCGACGAAGATGAGGCCGCCGTGGTCCCGCCGGCGATGGACCCAGCCCGCCAGGACTACCGTCTCGCCGGCGCGCGCCGCCGTCAGTTCTCCGCAGGTGCTCGTTCTGAGCATGAACCGCCTCCAGTGCCCGTCCGAGGGTGGCAGCGATTATAGGCCCGCACCGACGGCTGGACAACAGCCCGCCCGCACGGCCGGCACGCTGGCCTAGGTGGTTTGCCCGGCTACAAACGCGACCTCTATAATCATTCGTGGCGAGCGCGGCGCGGCCGAGCGTCGCTATCCTCGAGGTGCGGACCACTGGGAGGTGTTGTGCGAGCATCCGTCTGGCGCATGCTAGCGGTCATTGTCGTGATCTTCGCTGTCGTCGCGTGGATCTCCTTGCCCTCCAACCCGGGCCTGCACATCAACCTGGGGCCCATCAAGATCAACACTCCCATTGAGCTGCACCAGGGACTCGACCTTCAGGGAGGGTTGCGCGTCCTGCTGAGCGCGGACGTCCCGGCCGGCGAGACCGTCTCCTCGGACGCGATGTCGGCTGTCCGCGTGATCGTCGAGAACCGTGTCAATGCCCTAGGGGTGACGGAGCCGGTGGTTCAGCTACAGGGGGACCGCTACTTGGTGGTGGAACTGCCCGGCATTCAGGACCCGGACGCGGCCATCGAGGCGCTCAAGGGCACCGGCTTGCTGGAGTTCGTGGACGGCGGTACCACCCTACTGCCACAGGGAGCCTACATTCGTACCAGCTACAGCGAGGAACTCGGCAGTGCCGTCGAGGTCGATGCCGAGAGCATGTTTCAGCCCGACACCGTCTTCCCCACCGTATTCACTGGCCGCGACCTGGCCGGGGCGGGAGTGGCGACCGATCAGTTGGGCGGCTACGAGGTGACTCTGGAGTTCACGTCGGAGGCGTCGGCCCAGTTTGCCGAGTACACCCGGCAGAACATCGGCCGCATACTGGCGATTGTGCTGGACGGCCAAGTCCTCAGTTCGCCCAGCATTGAGAGCGTCATTCCCGACGGACAGGCGCGCATATCCGGCACCTTCACACTGGAAGAGGCCCGGGCGCTGAGCATCCAGCTCAAGTACGGTGCCCTGCCCGTGCCGCTGGCCGTGGAAGAGACACGCCTGGTGGGCCCAACCCTGGGCCAGGACTCGGTGCAGCGCAGCATCAGAGCGGGAATGGCCGGGCTAGCGGTCGTGCTGCTCTTCATGATCGTCTACTACCGCGTGCCGGGCGTACTGGCTGCCGTGGCCCTGATCATCTACGCCCTCATCAACCTCTCCCTGTACAAGATCATCCCCGTAACCATCACCCTACCTGGTATCACCGGGTTCCTGCTATCAACGGGAATGGCGGTGGACGCCAACATTCTCATCTTCGAGCGGATGAAGGAAGAGGTGCGCTGGGGACGTCCCCTATCGAGCGCCATCGAGGCCGGCTTCAGCCGCGCCTGGACTAGCATTCGGGACTCGAACCTTTCGGCAATCATCACTTGCGTGGTTCTGTACTGGTTCGGCTCCAACTTCGGCGCCACCCAGGTCAAGGGCTTTGCCATCACTCTCTTCATCGGGGTGCTGGTGAGCATGTTCACCGCCATCGTGGTGACGCACACGCTGATGCGCGTGCTCTTCCATTTCGCCGGCAACTGGTTGCGCGAGCGCCGCTGGGCGCTCGGAGCATAGGCTACTTCACCGGGGGTCCTTGTGATCGATTTTGTCGGCAAGCGACGCTGGTTCTTCCTCATCTCCCTGGTCGTCATCGTGCCCGGGCTGGTGGCCATGATCTACTCCACCGTTACCACGGGCTCGCCGCTGCGCCTGAGTATCGACTTCACCAGCGGCTCGCTGCTCGAGTTGCGCTTCGAGCAGGTGGTGCCGGCGTCTGAGGTCCGCGACGTATACGTCGATCGTGGCTTTCTGGACACCACGGTGCAGTCGGCGGATGACGGAAGGACAGTGTTCATCCGGTCGAAGCAGCTGGACCAGGAGACCAAGACAGCCATAGTCGGTGAGTTGCGCGAGCGCTTCGGCGACGCCGAGGAGCTTCGCTATGAGTCGGTGGGTCCCACCGTGGGCCGAGAGGTAACGCGGGCAGCGACCATTGCCGTTACCGTCGCCGCGGCTGCCATCCTGTTGTTCATCGTCTACTCCTTCCGGGGCGTACCCAACGCGGTCCGCTACGGGATCTGCGCCATCGCCGCCATGGTGCACGACGTGCTGGTCACCACCGGCATGTTCTCAATCATGGGGCTCGTGGCCGGATGGGAGGTGGACGCGCTCTTCTTGACGGCGCTGCTAACTGTTGTCGGCTTCTCGGTCCAGGACACCATCGTTGTCTTCGACCGCATCCGGGAGAACATCCCCAAGCGCCGCGGCGAGCCCTACGAGCTAGTGGTCAATCGCAGCCTGCTGGAGACCCTGCACCGGTCGCTGGCCACGCAGCTGAATGCCATGTTCGTGTTGGTCGCCATCCTGTTCTTTGGCGGCGCCACCATGAAGCAGTTTGTCGCCACGCTCCTGGTGGGCATGATCAGCGGCACCTACTCCTCGCTCTTTAGTGCCGTGCCTCTGCTGGTGGTCTGGCAGACGGGCGAGGCAGAAGCCTGGGTCCGGCGCATCTTCGGACGCCCGGCGCACGCCGCGAGCTGATGAGTCGAGCCATCGGCCTAGTCGTAGCTCGCTACGGTGAGATAGCCCTCAAAGGGCGCAACCAGCCGGTCTTCTTGCGGCAGCTGCGGCGCAACATGCGCGAGGCCCTCCGCCGGCGGGAGGTCGATGCCGAGGTGGTGACCGAGGGCCGCCGAGTGCACGTCCGCACCGCCGACCCCGATGCGGCCCTACAGGCGCTCCGCCGGGTCTTCGGCCTGACCTCCATGAGCCCGGCGGTGCGCGTGACGCCGGACCTCGAGTCCATCCGGCAGGTAGCTCTGGAGGGAGCAG
>JAAYAV010000325.1 GCA_012719195.1 Anaerolineae bacterium
GGCCGCCTTCCGGCTGGGCCTGGAGATGGGCGCCCATGGACTGGAAACCGACCTGCGCTACACCCGTGACGGCGTGGTGGTGCTGATGCACGATGCCGCCGTGGACCGCACTACCGACGGCCACGGTGAGGTGGCGGCGCTGACCTGGGAAGAGGTCCGTCGCCTGGACGCGGGCGGCTCGTTCGGGAGGGACTGGGCCGGGGAGAGGGTACCGTCATTGAGCGAGTTCCTTGATGAGTTCGCATATCGCACGCATCTGGCGCTGGAGCTCAAGTCGGACGCACTTGAGGCGGTGGTCGCCCGGGAGCTGCGTGCCCGGGGGCTAGGCGACTCGGTCACCGTCACCGCGTTCGAGTGGGGGCGGCTGGAGCGGATGCAGGTCGAGCTCCCCGCGGTGCGCACTGGCTACCTGGCCGCTGCCTCCGATGAGGCCGGCCTGCGCCGTCTAGTGGCGGCAGGGGTGCGACAGGCATGCCCGCGGGCCGACGCAATCACCGCCGCCCTGGTGGAGCGGGCGCACGCTCTCGGCCTGGAGGTGCGGGCCTGGGGAGTGCGGAGCGATGAAGAGATGCTGCGGGCGTTGGACGCCGGCGTGGATGGAATGACGGTCAACTGGCCGGACCGGCTGGCGGCCGAACTGCGTCGACGCGAGTCGTCGCTGGTCTAGCCTAGGCGTCCCTCAGCGCCTCCTCGAGCATCGCCAAGTAGTTGGGCACGGGGATGTAGCTGGGGATGGAGTTGCCCGAGCCGATGGCGAACCGGCCCGCCGGAGCGCAGGCGTCGATGAGGGCACGGGTGCGAGCGCGCACGTCAGCCTCGGTACCGCGAGCTAAGATGTCCACGTCCACACCGCCGAGGGCGGCGACTCTATGTCCGTAGTCCGCGTGGAACTGCTCGGCGGGGAGGATCGCGTCCTCGAAAGAGTGCTTCCCGTCGATGCCGACCGTGTCCAGTAGGTCTGGGAGGATGGCGGCCAGGTTCCCGCAGGAGTGGAGGAAGTAGAGGCGACCGTGCTCGTGGGCCAGGGCAGCGAAGCGGGTGTGCCAGGGGAGGGTGAGGCGGCGAAGGTCGGCGGGCGAGATCAGGGTAGACGTACGAAAGCCCATGTCGTCGCCGGGGAAGAGGGCGAAGACGCCGTCCAGGTCGAGCAGGGTGCGGTAGAAGCCAAGCATGAGTTCGCCCAGGCGATCGGCCGCGGCGGCAACCAGGTCGGGCTGGTCGTGCAGTGCCAGGCAGAGTCCCTCGTAGGAGAAGAGGTCAGACAGGTGTTCGTACACCCCGCCGCCGTGAGACACGATGAGGCCCATTCGCTCGGGAAGGTGCCGGTTGACGTACTCGAAGGGGCCGAAATCGAAGTCCTGCAGTCGGGGCCAGGCGTAGGTCTCGAAGTCGGCCCAACTGGCGATCACGCCCTCATGCTGGTTGGCCCAGCTGCGGTCGGCGTCCGATCCGGGAGCCGAGTCGGGTGCGGCTAGTCGGTGGCGTGGGAAGGGCAGCCCGATCTCCAGCCGCACGAAGTCATAGCCTAGGCCGCGCCAGAAGGCGATGAAGTTGTCGAGATAGGCCGTCTGCGACGCTGGATCGCCCGGCTCGGCGTCCACCCAGGTCCGGCCTAGCCCTTCGCTGACGATGGGGCGCATCAGTTGGCGATCCACCAGGTACTCGATCAGCGGCGGACGGCCGCCCCGATCGGCGCCGGTCACGAAGCGGCGGAAGCGCTCAACATCAGGACGGGGCCGGGCTATGGGTAGGCGCATGGCGGTCTCCCTGGGGCGGCGTGGGGCCGACTGGACTTGATGGCGATGTTAGTGTGCGGGTGGCAGGCCGGTCAAGAAGCTTGGAGTTCCGCTGCCTAAGCGTGTAGAGTGAATGGGGCTGAAGAACAGCGTCCGGTCCGGCGAGAGTCGGTCGAGGCGAGTTTTGGCTAGGGACGGAGCACGTATGGATGTAGCCGCACGGCGGTATGCGATAATCGGGGTGGTGGCCCTCGCGTTGCTCTGCCTGGCGCCCGCGCTGCTGGCCGCCGAGCCGGCGAGCGCTCAGGGAGCGGCTATTCTGGCGGTGGAGCCGGCGGAGGTGCAGGTTCAGCCCGGCCAGGAGTTCGACCTGGATCTGGTCGCCTATGGCGTCACCGAGGCGTATGCGTTCGAGGTGCTTATCGTGTTTGAGCCGGGCTACCTCGAAATCGTCGACCAGGACCCGGTGATGTTGGGGGCCCAGGTGACCATAGACCCGGGTTTCCTCAGTCCCGACTTCCTTCTGCAGAACGAAGCCGACAACGCGCTCGGCACTCTTGAGGTGGCGTACAACCAGGTCCCGCCTTCTCCGGCGGCCACCGGGGACGGAAGGCTGCTGAGTATGCGGATGCGCGCCCTACAGGCAGGCACCGTGTATGTGAAGTTGGACGACGTCCTGATGGCGCGCGAGGACTCCAGCCGCATGCTCGTCGGTAGCCGCTCGGCCGAGGTTCTCATCGGCGACGCCCCGGTCGAATCGACGCCAACGGAGACGGCCAGCCCCACGCCAGAGGCTACCTTCACCCCCGTTCCCTCGGATACGCCCGCCCTTCCGACGGAGACGCCGACCCTGCCTGTCGAGACTCCCACTTCTGCGTCCACGTTCACGCCGGTCCCCCAGACTGCCACGCCTACGATGGGACCCTCCGTGACACCGGGGGTGGAGACGCCCGAGTTGATGGCGACTCCCGCAGAGAGCACTTTCGAATCACCGTTGGCGACGCCGACCGGCCTTGCCGAGGAGGGGACCTTTGTGTCGCCGCTGGCCACGCCAACGGCGCCTGCGAGCCCGGAGGCGGAGCCGTCCGCTACTGCTACGCGGGAGGTCACGGCCACGCCCGCGCCGGAAGCATCGCCGCCGGTGACACCCACCGCGGCGCGGACGGACCCGGCGGCGGAGGAGGTGCAGCGGAACACCTACCAGTCGCTGGCCTTCATAGCGGTGGTGGTGGGGATCATCATAGTGAGTTACGCCCTATTCGTGGTGTTGCCGCGAGGGAGGAAGGGGCGCGCGTAGCCGGCGGTTCGCGCGTGGTGGAGGTGTGGAGGCGCGCCCACCTGGGCGCGCCTCCGGGTTTCTCGGGGTCGCGACGCTGCTAGAGCTGCGGGATGCTCTCCCACTTACGAGAGGCGGCGGAACGAGCGACGGCCTCGAGCGTGGCCTGGGTGCGGGCACCCTCGCGGAAGCTGGGCACGGCCTCGCGCTTCTCGGCGATGGCGGTGACGAACTCGAGCACGGAGTGCACGAAGGTGTGCTCGTAGCCGATGATGTGGCCGGCGGGCCACCAGGCAGCGGCATAGTCCCCGAAGGCGCCTCCGCTGACGTTGATGGTGCGGAACCCTTGGGCGAACTCCGGGTCGTCCAGGCAGAAGTACTCCAGCTCGTTCAGCCGCTCCAGGTTGAAGCTGATACTGCCGCGGCTGCCGTTGATCTCGAAGGCGTTGTAGTTGCGCCGACCGGCGGCGAAGCGGGTGGCCTCAAAGGTACCGAGGGCGCCGTTCTTGAAGCGACCGATCACGATCACCGCGTCGTCCACCGTGACTTCGCCCCGCGGACCCTTGCCGGTGGCGCCCCAGGCGCCCTCGGAGGAGTCGGGCAGGGGCCGCTCCTTGATGAAGGTCTTGTCCGCGGCGGAGACCTCTTCCAGATCGCCCACCAAGTACCGCGCTAGGTCGATATTGTGGGCGGCGATGTCGCCTAGAGCCCCGCTGCCGGACAACTCCTTGCGCAGCCGCCAGACCAGGGGGAAGTCCGGGTCTATAATCCAGTCCTGCAGGTAGATGCCGCGGTAGTGGCGGATTTCGCCCAGGCGGCCTTCGTCGATGAAGCGCTTGGCAAGCTGAACGGCAGGAACGAAGCGGTAGTTGAAGTTGGTGAGGGTGCGGACACCCGCCTTCTCCGCCGCCTCGGCCATCTCAATGGCCTGGTCGAGGGTGTTGGCCAACGGCTTCTCGCAGATGATGTGCTTGCCGGCAGCAGCCGCCGCCATCGCGATGGGGTAGTGGGTATTACCGGGTGAGCTGATGTCGACGATGCCGATGTCGTCTCGCTTGAGCACTTGCTGCCAGTCGGTGGCGTAGCTCCTCCAGCCGAGCTTGTGGGCGGTGGCGCTGACAGCGGCCTCGTTGCGCCCCACGATCACCTCCATCTGGGGAAGCAGGGGCGGGTCGAAAAAGTGACGCAGTTGCCGGTAGGCGTTGCTGTGTGTCCGGCCCATGAACTGGTAACCGATCAGGGCGACGTTGATCTTCTCTGCCATGTTCTACCTCCTCGTCTGTGAGGTGGATCTACACCCGGATGGGGTACGTTCCGCTGCGGATAGTCTCTTCCAGGAGTGCGCGGTAGTTTTCTGGGTTGACATAATAGGCAATGGTGTTGCTGGAGCCGAGGCAGTACCCGCCGCCGGGCGCCACCTCGCGAAGCAGCCTCCGTACCTCGGCGCGCACCTGCTCAGTCGTGCCCCGGGCCAGCAGATCAACCTCGACGTTTCCGATGAGAGCCAGCTGATCGCCGTAACGCCGCTTGACCTCGCGGATGTCCATGGCAGCGGGCTCGATGGGCTGGAGAGCATTGATGCCGCAGCCGATGAGATCCTCCATCACCTCCCACAGTACACCGTCGGTGTGATAAATGTACGGCAGGCCGCGCTGGGAGCAGAGGTCACCGATTTTCCTCATCCAAGGGAACAGGTAGCGGCGGTAGAAGTCGGGCGTCACCATGAGGCCGGTGGCGTAGGCGATGTCGTCGCTGTACCAGAGGGCGCCCACGGCATCGTAGTCCGCCATGGTGCGGAAGATGCCGTACACCAGTTCCCCCAGCTGCTCCATAGCGTAGGCGACCAGATCCTCCTGCTCGTACATGGCGTAGCAGAAGGGAGTGAAGCCCATCATCTGCCAGGCGGTGGTGAAGATGTCACCGAACCGGGCCACCACGCCCATACCGTCGGGCAGGAGGCTGCCGACCTCATCGAAGGGGCCGAAGTCGACCTGGTCGAGGGTGGGAACAGGGTGGCGCTCGAGGTCGGCCCAGCCGGCGATGACGCCGCTGCCTTCGCGTCCCCAGCTGCGCTCGTAGCGAGCGGCGCCGTCCTGGACGAGTTCGCCTTCCCAGTAGGAGAAGGAGAAGCGCGGCGGCAGGCCGATGTAATCGTAGCCGGCGCGGTACCAGAACTCCACGTCATCGGCGACGGAGACGACGGGCCGGCCCAGGTATGCCTCCTTGGCCTCCGCGTCCACAAGCAGTTCGCAGAGGGGGACGCGGTCGGGCTCTTTCCGTCGCAGCGCCCTGGTGAGTCTCTCGAAGTCTGGTGCGGGAGTGTACTCCACGTCTTGCGCCCCCCTAATGGATGCTGATCGATTGCCTAGGCGAGGCCCATGGCCTCGGGAGTGGCCTGGAAGAACTCCAGGATGTTGCCGTCCGGATCGCGGAAGAAGGCGTTCCAGAGACCGGGACGAGCTTCGCGAGCAGGGGCGTAGAACTCGATGCCCCTGGCCTTGAACTCCTCATATGTCTTCACAACGTCGTCAACCTCGAAGGCGATGTGGAGCATTCCCTTGCAGCCTTCGGCCTGGGCTTGGGTAGCTTCCGGGTTGTTGATGAACTCCAGCCGGGTGCCGCCGATGTCGACGAAGACGATGTTGTCTCCCAGGGCGCCGTCGGTGGGGAATCCCAGGACTTCGGTGTAGAAGCCCACCAGGCGCTTGATGTCGGGAGTGGCGACGGCAATGTGATGCGACTTAAGGATGGCCATTCGTGTCTCCTCAGGCAACGTAGGTGGAGAGGTACTTCTTCGCCAGGATCAGGCCCTGCTTCACCTTCTCCTCTGTGCCACTCCAGACCGGGTCCTCGTGCTCGGTGCTGAGGGGGCCGTCGTAGCCGTGCTCGGACAGCGTCGATATGAAGCGAGGCCAGTCCACCTCGCCCATGCCGGGAATGCGGTAGCGGAAGAAGCGCTGCCGCGGCATGAACATGCCGGCGCGAGCGACCACGTCGTCCAGAATCTCCGTGTCCTTGGTATGGACGTGGAAGATGCGCTCGCTGAAGTCCTTGACGGCCTGGATGTAGTCGATCCCCATCATGTACAGGTGGCTGGGATCGAAGTTGAGGCCGAAGTTGTCCACCGGTAGGGCGTCAAACATCTGCTCCCAGACGACGGGGGACATGAAGATGTTGCCGATAAGCCCTTCAACCTGGGCGCCGAAGCCGGGCCAGTTCTCGATCCCGATGCGGACGTCGCGATCGGCGGCATAGCTGAGGATGTTGCGGAAGACAGGCACCGCCTCCTCGATGTTCTCCTGCAGCGAGGTCAGGTGGTTGCGGCCCACGAAGGCGCTGACCTCACGGACCCCCAGCCGGTGAGCGGCATCGATGACCTGGCGGAGGTGGGCCTGGATGCGCTCTCGCTGGGCCGGGTCGGCGGCCAGGTTGTTCTCGCAGCAGGTGAGGCAGGAGATCTCGATGCCGTTGTCGGCGCAGAGGGACAGGAGGGCGTCGGCCTTTGCCTGGGTGAGGTTCTCCACGTCCAGGACGTTCTCCGCGGGCCGGCCGGGTGAGATGGTGGTGGAGGTTAGCTCGAGCGTCTGGAACCCGTTGGCGCCGGACCACCGCACGATGTCTTCCAGCGGTACTCCTCGCAGGCAGGCGGTGAGAAAACCGATCTTCATATGGTGCACTCCTTGGCTAGATATTGGCGGCCGCGTCCAGGCTGGGGCCGACGCGTCTCACCAGTTCAGCGACCGACTCACGGTCGGGGAGCGAAGTCTGCGCGCCCAGGCTGGTGACGGCCAGCGCACCGGCGCAGTTGGCGAACACCAAGGCCGGCCGGAGGGAGAGGCCCTCCAGCAGAGCTGCGATCAGGCCGCCTATGAAGGCATCGCCGGCGGCGGTCGTATCCACCACCGACACCTCTGGTGCGGCCACGAGACCGGACTCCGAGGCGGTGGTGTAGACGCAGCCGGCAGCGCCCAGGGTTACGATGACGCAACCGGCACCGCGCTCCCGCAGCATCCGTGCGGCCGCGATGGCGGTGCCGCTATCAGTGGGGCGAACGCCGGCGAGTGACTCCGTCTCCTGCTCATTGACCACCAGGTAGTCAACCCGGTAGGCGTCGGCGGGAAGGTCGGGCAGCGCGGGAGCAGCGTTCAGGACGGTGGTACAGCCGGCAGCGCGAGCCTGGGCGATGGCGGCTGTGACGACCGGGAGCGGCACCTCGCACTGTAGGCCGACCACCCCGGCCCCGGCGAACGCATCCCGACGTTCTTCGACGTGGGCCGGGACGAGGGCGTGATTGGCCCCGGAGGCGACGACGATGGTGTTCTCCCCGGCTCCGTCCACCAGGACCATGGCTACGCCGGTGGCCTGGCCGACCATACGGCCGACGAGGGTGGTGTCCACCCCTTGGCGCTGCAGGTTGTCCAGGGCGGCGGTGCCGAAGTCGTCATCACCGACGGCACCGATGAGGGCGGTGGACGGTCCCAGGCGGGCGACGGCGGCGGCCTGGTTCGCGCCTTTCCCCCCGGGCACGACGCTGAAGCTGCCCCCAACGACCGTCTCCCCCGGCCGGGGCAGGCTCTGGGTGCGCATCACCAGGTCCATATTGATGCTGCCGACGACGAGGGCCCGGCTCATAGTCAGGCGTCCTTCATCTGCCGCTGCGCCTGCACCAGGGTCCGGCGGGCCAGGTCGGAGATGCGGTTGACCTCGAAACCCTGGACGGCGCTGTGCAGCGTGTCGTTCAGGGGAGTCACCCACTTGGCGGGGAGGGCGCGCGCCCCCAGGGCGGCTCCCACGATGGAGCCCACGGTGGCGCCGTTACAGTCGGTGTCCCAGCCGCACATGACGGCTATGGTGACGGCCCGCTCGAAGTCGCCGCCGGAATGGAGCAGCGCCAGGGCGACGGCACAGGCATTGTTGATGGTGTGCACCCCATGATAGTGGCCGTAGTCGCGCGCGACCCGCTGCCAGGTTGTCTCCCAGTCGGGGTCCGAAGCGCACCAGTCCATGGTGCGCCGGAGCGCCTGGGCCAGGCGGCAGTCGTGCGGGATCTCGCTCAGCCCGGCCTCGATGACGGTGCGGGGCTCGCGCTCGGCGAAGGCAGCGGCGATACAAGCGGCGGCCCACATCTCGCCGTAGATGCCGTTGCGGACATGCGAGAGACGGGCGTCGCGATAGGCGAGCTCGGCTGCTTGCTCCGGCCGGCCGGGGCAGACGTAGCCCCACATGTCGGCCCGGATCTGGGCACCGATCCACTCCCGGTAGGGGTTGTGGTGCGTGGCCGTGTCGGGCGCGTGCAGCCCATTGACCAGGTTGGCGTAGGCCACGCGCTCGGCGGTGTACACCTGCCAGTAGGGGAGGCACGAAAGCCAAGCGGCCGCGACATCCTCGGTGGTGAAGGAGGGGCCGTGCTTCTCCAGCAGGTAGAGCCCGAGGATGGTGTAGTCGGTGTCGTCGTCGCGCGGCCCGGCGACTACGCCGCCACGCAGCCAGGAGGCCGGCTTGCCCGCTGCTGAGGGCGCCCCTTCCGGCTCGGGCAGGACCTGAGGAAAGTAGTCATCCAGCGGGTAAGCACCCGCCGGGTCCAGGTAGGCGCGGATCTCCGTGTGATGCCAGCCCTCACACGGCTTGCCGAGGAGACACCCGGCGGCTCGCCCGAGCCAGGCGCCAAGGATTCGGTCGAGCAGCCTGTCGGCGGACCAGGCCGAGGCGATGCGCCGCGGACCCTGAGGCCGCAGGGGCAGGATCTCGTCCAGGGTGGAAGGTTCGGCGGCATCGAGGACGCCGTCGCCCGGGAGCTCCTGGAGTTGCCGGTAGAGGCTCTGCAACGAGTCCTGGTCTTCGGCGCGGGCGGCAGCGACGGCCGGTTCGAGGGAGGCAACACCGACGCCCTGCTCCCGAAGTTGCGTCAGTTCGTCCTTCAGCAGTTGCTTGGTGATGAGCATGGCGCCTCCGCATCTCGGCCGGCCAGAAGTGGTCGGGATTCTAGCCCGGGGTGACAGCGGTGTCAACGGCCGTGACGACCGGTCCAGCACCGGCGAGAGCCTAGGGCAGAAGCTCCATGATCCAGGTGAGGGAGTGAGCGCCAGCGAGGGCGAAGGCAACGGTCTTGATCGTCTTGCCCAGCCAGGTAGCGCCGGCGAAGCGGAGAACGGGCATGCGCATTGCACCGGCGGCAATGCCCACCACGTCGAAGACGCCGATGGGAAGGATCGAGAGGACGAGCACTGCCCAAGCTCCGTGCCGGCGGGTGATGCTCTCCAGCCGCTCGTAGCGTGGGTCTTGCCCGAAGGCAGAGCGACCCGCCCGGCCGGCGATATAGCCCGTCATCTCACCGAAGGTCTCGCCGAGACCAGCGGCCAGGCCGACCAGCAGCGGGTTGAGGACGTGGCCCATGGCGAAGGTGAAGGCGAGCCCGGGTGCGGGGAGTACGACGGTGGCGCTCGTCAGGAGGCTCACCAGGAAGATGCCGGGATATCCCAGCTCCTTCATGCCCTGGATCTGATGGCGGAACCGGATGGCAAGGAGGCTCACGGCCAGGGTGAAGATGATTACGGCCGCCAGGCGGAGCGCCGTCTGCCGGCGACTGAGTTCCTGCTTCGCCGCCGCTTCCGGCGTGTTGGTTCCTTGCGTCATCGGCTCGCTCATATCACTGGCCGGAACCGGCTAGATGCCCAGGGGCAGGGCGAGGGGAAGGCCGGCGCTTGCCGGCTGTGCCAGGTTGGCGAGCCAGCGCGCGGTCAGGTGCACCGCCGGAGGCAGGCTTGCTGCCGGCACGGCGTCAGTGAGGCGAAAGAACATCGCCACCAGTATGGCAACCAGCACTAGGACGGCGATGATGATGGGAATCTTGCTGGTGCGCAGCCACCGGGTGACGGCAGGAG
The DNA here is from genome assembly GCA_012719195.1 of Anaerolineae bacterium. Lineage (GTDB taxonomy): Bacteria > Chloroflexota > Anaerolineae > DRVO01 > DRVO01 > Ch71. Next base: position 9,894 of record JAAYAV010000325.1, read on the forward strand.
AAAGTGCCGGCCTACGGCTCTTGGCGGCAGAGCGCGATGGCGTGGCTGGAGTGGCGGCGGGGCGGCGCGTGGCTCTAGCCCGACTGAGGCTGCGTTGACCGGCTGCAGGGCGCTTCTTGGACAAGGGCTACCTTCCGAAGGAAGTGTCCGACCATTCTAGGCGTCGCCGCGGGCCGGGGCAAGGCATCACGCACGAGGTCGAGGTTGTCCGGCCCTGTCGGGCGACATAGAATCGCGGTCTGAGTAGCCGTACCCGGATGGAGGAGGGACAGCATGAGTGAGAGGCGAGTAGAGACTGACTCCATGGGCGAGGTCCGGGTTCCGGCCCGGGCCTACTACGGCGCTCAGACACAGCGAGCGGTGGAGAACTTCGCCATCAGCGGCCTACGACCTTCCGAGGCATTTGTCCGGGCCACCGCTTGGATCAAGCTGGCGGCGGCTCGCGTCAACGGGCGCCTGGGGCTGCTGGATGGCGAGGTAGGGGCGGCGATAGCGCAGGCCGCGGAAGAGGTCGTGGCCGGGCGCTTCACCGACCAGTTCGTTGTGGACGTCTTCCAGGCGGGCGCCGGCACCTCGCACAACATGAACGCCAACGAGGTCATCGCCAATCGGGCCAATGAGATCCTCGGCCACCGTCTCGGGGAGGGTGGCCCGGTTAACGCCAATGACCACGTGAACATGGCTCAGTCCACCAACGACGTCATCCCCACGGCCATCCGGCTGGCGGCTCTTGACCTGCATGGCGGCCTGGCGGACGCGCTCGTCCAGTGTGAAGAGGCCCTTCGGCTCAAGTCCCTCGTTTTCCAGGACGTAGTCAAGAGCGGCCGGACTCACCTACAGGATGCCGTGCCCGTCACTCTGGGGCAGGAGTTCGGGGCCTACGCCGACGCCCTGGGGCATGACCTGGACCGGCTGAACGCGGCGGCCGATGACCTGGCGCGGTTGGGCATCGGCGGGACGGCGGCCGGAACGGGCCTCAACGCTCACCCGGACTACCACGCCGAGATGGTCCGCGAGCTCGAGTCCATCACCGGCTTCCGGCTCCGTTCCATGGGCAACCTTTTCGAGGCCATGCAGAGCCAGGCCGACATCGCCGCCTATTCCGGTGCGCTGCGCGTTCTTGCCCTGACGCTCACGCGCATCGCCAACGACCTGCGGCTGCTCTCGTCCGGCCCCATGACCGGCCTGGCGGAGATCAAGCTGCCCGCGGTGCAGCCCGGCTCGAGCATCATGCCCGGCAAGGTCAACCCAGTGATGCCGGAGATGCTCAACATGGTCTGCTTCCACGTGATCGGCAACGACACCTGCATAGCCATGAGCACGCAGGCGGGCCAGCTGGAACTCAACGTCATGATGCCCATCATGGCCTACAACCTGTGCCAGTCGCTTGAGGTTCTGAC
>JAAYAV010000038.1 GCA_012719195.1 Anaerolineae bacterium
CACATCGTCCGGCAGTGAGTCTTGCACCTCGACGCGGTAGTCCGGGGCCAGGTTCGCGGACAGCGCCCGCACCATCTCTTCTGCCACCCGGGCATGGCTCGCCGAACGAAGCAGCTCGACCAGGCTCACCAGGTTCTCCCGCATGCTCTGGTAGGCCTTGTCGCGGAACTTCTCGTCGGGGACGCGCAGCACGGCCGCCATGGCCTGGTAGTCGAAGTTCAGCAGGATGTTGCCGACCACCACCGCCGCACCGCCCACCGTACCGGCGCCGTTGCCGGAGATCTTTCGTCCCCCGACGGCGACGTCGTTGGTGCCGCGGACCACGGCCGAGACGCCCAGGCGCCTGAGCGCTGCCGCTACGCCGCCGAGGCCGAGCGAGAACAGCGAGCGGTAGTCGCGCCCCTCTACCCGATCGGGCAGTACGAGCTGATAGAAGACCTGGCCCGCGTCCAGGTAGACGGCTCCGCCGCCCACCTCCCGCCGCACGAGAGGTAGTCCGCGCTCCCGGCAACGCTCCACGTCCACCTCCAGAGCGAGATCCTGAAAGCGGCCGATGCAGACATAGGGCTCCGTCGGCCAGAGGATGTTGAGCGCGGGCCGGCCCAGGTGAGCCTGAGCGTGGTAGAGGGCCTGGCTGTCGGCCCAGCTGACGGGCCCCAGCCGGTAACAGGGTAGTAGCTGCGTCACAGGTTGTACTTCTGCCTTTCCGCCGCTATGAGGGCATGGAACTCCTCGCTGCCCGCCTCCAAGAGGCGGGCCCAGTCCTCCTCCAGCGCTGCCGGCTGGATGCGGATCATCCACCCGCGCCCATAGGGTTCCTGGTTGACCAGGACCGGCTCCCACTCCAGGTCGGAGTTGAAGGCGACGATGGTGCCGCTCACGGTGGCGGTGATGCGGCCCACCCACTTGCCCGACTCCACCGACAGGACGGGCGCGCCCTGCTTCACCTCCCGCCCCACAGCAACCGGCTCCACGTACATGATCTCTCCGGCGAGGGCCTGCCCGAAGACGGACATGCCCTGCACCACTTCATCCCCCTCGCGCCGCGCCCAGTTGTGGGTGGCGTCGTAGCGCAACTCGTCGGGGAAGTCGTACTTGGCGATCTTCATGCTTCACTCCCTCAGTGCTCTGGCGGCGCCGTCAGCATCTCCGCCAGGTCGTAAGTGGGCACACGCCGGCGAGCCCTCCGAGCGGCGGCGTTCAGGGCCCGGGTGCACTGCGGGCAGGCAGTGACGATCGCCTCGGCGCCCGTCTCCAGCGCCTGGGCGAAGCGCCGGTCGGCCATGGCCTGCGCCAACTCCGGCCGCGCCATCTCCACGTCGCCGCCGCCGCCACAGCAGAGGGCGTTCTCCCGGTTCGCCGCCATCTCCACCAACTCCAGCCCGGGCACCCGCCGCAGCAGGTCGCGCGGCAGCTCGTAGATGCCCTGCCGCCGGCCCAGGTCGCACGGATCATGATAGGTGACCCGCAGTGGACGCGCAGCCGGCCGTAGCCCGTCCGCCCGCTCGGCGAGCAACTCCACCGCGTGCACCACCCGCGGTCCTAAGGGCTCCCCCAGCCAATCGGGGTACCAATGCCTCAGGGTCTGGTAGCAGGAGGGACAGGACGTCACCACTAGCGGCGCTCCCGAGGCGCGGATGGCCTCGACATTCCGCCGCGCCAGTGCCACCGCCTCGTCCGCGCGGCCGCCGATGTAGAGGGGGAAGCCGCAACAGACCTCTTCCGGCCCCAGAACGCCTACACGCAGCCCCAGGCCCTGGAGCAGAGTCAGTAGAGCCCGCGGCAAGGCGAAAGCCTGCGGGTACAAGGAGGACAGGCAGCCGACGAACAGCAGCACGTCCGCGCCCCGGGGCGCCAGGTCGCCTGTCGCGTCAACATTGGCCAGCCAGGCCATCCGGTCCTCGGCGGGACGCCCGCCGATGTTGCCGGTGCGGGCCACGGTGGCTGCCGTCGCTTGCAGGTTGCCCGGGGCCAGATCCGCCGCGGCCAACTGCCGTCGCTGCGAGAGCCAGAGGTGGTGCGTGTCTATGTGTACCGGGCACACTTGGGCGCAGTGGCCGCAGAGGGTGCAATCGTAGGATGCCGCTGCCATATCCTGCGGATCCACCCGCCGGCCCCGCCCCAAGAGGCGTCCCAAAGGCCCCAGCATTCCGCCATCCTGGCGCCGCCACTCCCGCTGCAGCTGGTCGATCTTCACAAAGGCGGTGGCGTGGTCCTCACCGGCGCCGACGATCGGGCACACCGGGATGCATTCCCCGCAGCGGGTGCAGGCGTCCAGGCTGACCAGGTCACGCAGGCTGAGGTGGCTGAAATCGAGCGGCTTCATCGGCTGGGCTGGACCTCGGCCGCGCCGGTGGCCGCCACGGGCGGCCCGAGGACAACGTGCATCATCTTGCTGAAGGGCCAGTAGAGGAAGAGCGCGACGCTGGCGACCACGTGCACCTGGAAGGACCAGAAGTGCCAGGCGGCCCAGTTCCAACCCAGCGGCTCCAGGAGACGCGCCAGGGGCCAGGCCAGATACGAGTAGCGCGCCACCTCCGGCGGCACCTGCTCCATCAGCAGGCGCATGCTCTCCAGCGGGTAGCCTTGGGCGGTGATGAAGAGGATCAGGGCCACCACGGCCACGTCCATGCCCTCGTTGGGCAGGTGCGGCTCCCGCCGAGCCAGCCGACGCCAGCCCATCGCCAGACCGCCCAGCAGCAACACCAGCCCGAGTGTCTCGTGTAGGGCGGCCAGGAAGGGCTGGTCCTTGTCCCGCCAGGCGGCGATGAAGGCTGGATCCAGCGCCAGCGGCCGGAAGAAGTGATCGGACACGGCGGCCAGGAAGCTCAGTCCCATCAAGCCGAAGAAGCCGCCGAGCACCGCCAGATGCGCCGCCCAGCGCAGGCGGTCGAGCTGGTAAAGCCGCGGGTGCA
>JAAYAV010000326.1 GCA_012719195.1 Anaerolineae bacterium
GGCGCGAAGAGGTGATCCAGTACGTCTACGAGCGCTATGGCTGGGAACACACCGCCATGGTCTCCACCCTCATCAGCTTCCGCGCTCGCAGCGCCATCCGCGACGTCGGCAAGGCCCTCGGCTTCGCCCCCGAGGCGCTGGACAGCGTGGCCAAGGCGGTGGACTTCCGCCGAGCCTCTGAGGTAAGCGCCGAGAAGCTGGGCCACGTCCTGGGCGAGGACGCCGACACCCGCCGCTGGCAGCTGCTCTTCGACCTCTGTCGCCAGATCTCCGGCTTCCCCCGGCACCTGGGCATCCACGTGGGCGGCATGGTGGTCACCCGCAAGCCACTGGTGGAGGTGGTGCCGGTGGAGCCGGCCACCATGCCCGGCCGGGTGGTCATCCAGTGGGACAAGGATTCCGCCGAGGATGCCGGCCTGATCAAGATAGACCTTCTCAGCCTGGCCATGCTCTCCGCCGTGACCGAGGCCCTGGACATCATCGAGGACGAGACGGGCGCCCGCCCCGATGTCGAACACCTGACGCTGGATGACCCGGCCGTCTACGACCTCATCTCCCGGGGCGACACCATCGGCGTCTTCCAGGTGGAGTCGCGCGCACAGGCGCAGATGCTGCCCCGGCTCCAGCCGCGCATCTTCAACGACCTGGTGGTGGAGGTGGCGCTGGTGCGGCCCGGGCCGCTACAGGGTGGCATGGTCCACCCCTACCTGCGCCGGCGCCGCGGCCAGGAACCGGTGCGCTACGAGCACCCGGGCATGGAACGGGCCCTGGCCGACACGCTGGGAGTGGTCGTCTTCCAGGAGCAGGTGCTGATGGTGGCGCGCGACGTGGCCGGATTCAGCGCCGGCGAGGCGGAACTGCTGCGCCGCGCCATGAGCCGCAAGCGCTCCGTGGAGGAGATGGAGGCACTGCGGGAGCGCTTCGTGCGCGGGGCGATGGAGAACGGCGCCACCGAGGCTCAAGCCCACCACGTCTACGACCAACTGGCCGCCTTCTCCGGCTACGGCTTCAACCGCGCCCACGCCGCCTCGTTCGCCCTAATCACCTATCTGTCGGCCTGGCTCAAGCTCTACCACCCGCTCCCCTTCTACATCGGCCTGCTCAACAACCAGCCCATGGGCTTCTACTCCCCGGCGGTAGTGGTCGAGGACGCCAAACACCACCGCATTCGCCTGCTACCGGTGGACATCAACGTATCCGGCGAACGCTGCGCCCTGGAGGGCAACGCCATCCGCCTCGGCCTCAACTACGTGGACGGCTTCGGGCCCGAGGTGCGCAAGCGGGTGGTGGAGGCGCGCGGCGACCGTCCCTTCGCCCATCTCGACGACCTGGCCCGCCGCGCCCGGCTCGGCCGCGATGCTCTCGAGGCCCTGATCATGGCGGGCGGCTGCGACTCCTGGCGCCAGGATCGGCGGCAACTGCTCTGGCGGCTCGGGAGGGCCTTGGACGGGGCTAACCTAACCCCCTCCGTGGCTTCAAAGAGCGAAGCCACCGACCTCTCTCCCCTGAGAGGTAGGGGGGAAGCGGGCTCTAGCTCCCCTCTCCCACAGGTGGGAGAGGGGTCCGGCCACTCGGCCACGCCGAGTGGCTTAGGGGTGAGGGCCTCTTCCGGCCCCCTGCTGGACGACCTACCCGAGGTCGAGCTCCCGCCGATGACCGCTAACGAGTCGCTTGTCGCAGAGTACGCGTTCACCGGCGTCAGCAGCGGCCGCAGCCCGGCCTCTCTCTACCGCGAGGCGCTCACCCGCGCCGGGGCCATCACCAGCGCCGAACTGCAGGAGGCGCCCAACGGCGTCTGGGTGCGGGTGGGCGGACAGGTGATCGTCCGCCAGCGCCCTCCCACGGCCAAGGGCTTCACCTTCATCACCGTCCAGGACGAGTACGGGCAGATGAACTTGGTGCTGCCGCCCGACCTCTACGAACCGCACCGGCTGGACGTTCGCGCCCCCGGCCTGCTGGCCGAGGGCACGGTGGATCGCGATGGGCGCGTCGTGAACGTGCGCGTCAGGCGGCTGGAGCCGCTAACGCCCGAGGTGCACTAGACCGTCTCCTGTAGCGCGGCCAGCAATCCACTGAGCAGCAGCACGCCCACTCCGAGGCCAAGATTGAGGAGCAGAAGCCCGGTACCCAGCCTCTGGCCCTGACGCGTGGCCCACCGTTCGGTGGCCACCGCCCGACTGCGCACCACGCCCACCACCACCATGGCAACGACCAACACATGCTTGATCGCCATCAACGTGGTGTACCCGTCCACCGCCCGAAGAGGCCCCTGAAACTGGCCGGACTGCCGCGCAAGGACTAGGCCGGTCACCAGAAGCCCGGCCATGCAGACGTACACAATGGGGCTAAGGCGCCGCTGCACCTCGGTTGCCAGCTTGAGCATCTGAGGCCCGGGCCCAAGTACGCTGCGGAGCGCGGGCAGCAAGAACAACACCATGAACACCAGCGCACCGATCCACGTGACCGTAAAGAGGTCGTGCAGAAAGATGACGAGACCATGAACCGTCGGGTTCAGCAACGCTGACCTCCTAGAGGACCTTGGTCGGGCCGGTTGGGCGCGGAGTCTTCACCACCAGGAAGCGGAAGACGCTGTCGCCATCGTTGCGCAGGCGGTGGACGATGCCGGCGGGGCTGTCAATGAGCTGATCCGCCACCACCCCCTGCTCCTCTTCGCCGATCTCCACCACCCCGCGACCCTCGAGGACGTAGAAGAAGACATCCACCGGGGTGATGTGCCGCCGCAGCTTCTCTCCCGGCCGCAGTGTCACCATGCTGACCTGGACGTGCTCATTGTCGTGCAGCGGCCGCGCGCTCACGCCGTGGACGTTCTGCGGCTCCGGAGCCTCGAACGCGTTCACTACCTTCATCGCTACCTCCTGCTGAAACAACACTTGGCTGATATTATACCTTGTTCGCCGGGCAAGCTAGAATGCATCCAGTCTTGGTTGGGGGTGATCGCCATGAGACTGAGCGTGATGGCCTACTCCTTCGCCGGCGCCCTGGCGCGCGGCACCATGAAGCTGCCCCAAGTGCTCGACTACATCGCCTCCCTGGGCGTGGACGCCGTCGAGCTGATGGACCGGCACGTGGCGGCAGCGGGCGAAGAAACGGTGGCCGCGGCCCTGGATCGCCTCGGCCTGTCCGTGTCCTGCTACGACCTCGTCGCCGCCGACCCGGTGCAGGCCACCGCCGCCGGGCGCGCCGAGGCCGTCGCGGCGCTGAAGCAGGGCCTGGAGTTCGCCGCCAGGCTGGGCGCTCCCACCGCGCTCGTGGTACCGGGACGCTGGAAGCCGGGCGTAGAGAGGCAGGCCGCCTGGGACGCGCTGGCGCGTGACTTGTCGGAGTTGGGCGCACACGCCGCCGCCCGCGGCATTGCCCTCACCATCGAGGATCACAGCCTAGAGGCGGCCACCGGCTGTACCGCCGCCGACCTGGCGGACCTCTGCCGCGCCGCTGCCCCGTACCTCGGGGTCACCTTCGACACCGGCAACTTCGTCTTCGGCGGCCAGGATCCCCTCCAGGCGTGGGACGCCCTGGCTCCCCGCGTGCGCCACGTCCACGTCAAGGACTGGGAACGGCTGACAGAGGAAGAGGCGGACGGGCGGCCTTATCGCCGCGACTTGGGCCACCGACCGTACCGGGGGGTCGTCCTGGGAGCGGGGCTGGTACCCAACGCCGCCATCATCGAACGCATGGCGGCGTCCGGCTATAGGGGCTACCTGTCGGTGGAGTACGAGGGCGAGGGTGACCCCCGCGAGGGCGTGCGCACCGGCGTGGAGTACCTGAGGGCGGAACTCAGGGCCACGACAGCGGGCTAGCGCCGGAGAGCCGCCCCTAACTGGGCATCCCTGTCCTCCCGGCCCTGGCGTACAACCTCCGCCGCGTCTGGCAGGCTCCTGCCATCGAGGTCCACCGCCACGGCCGCTCGGGCCTGGGTCACCAACTCAAACCAGTGTGGGACCGTCGCGCCACCGGTCGTCAGTTCACGGTAGCGCCGGACGGAGAGGACGACTACCTGCTCCTCGCCTCGGCGCTGCACGATGACCGGCGCGTCCGTCTCCACCACCTGGCGCATCAGCCGGCTCCAGTGGGCCCGCGCCTCCGTCGCGCTCACCTCTCTCTCCATCGCTCTGCCTCACCTCAACGGCTGGCTAACCTTACGCCTGCCCCGGCGGGCCGGGCAACCTCACCCGACCTCGCGCATGGCCGGTTGACGGGTCAACTGCTGCA
>JAAYAV010000327.1 GCA_012719195.1 Anaerolineae bacterium
AGCGCGTGCAGAGCCAGATTGGCGTCTGTTTCGAGATCACCAACCTCTACGAGCAGATGAGCGCTATCGACAACCTGGTGCTGTTCGCCCGCCTCTTCGGCGTGAGCGGCTTCGATGCGACGGCCCTTCTCGGCCGGGTGGGGCTCGATGGGCGGGCGAAGGACCGGGTGGAGACGTATTCCAAGGGCATGAAGCAGCGGCTCATGATCGCCCGGGCGCTGGTGAACCGTCCCCGCATCCTGTTTCTCGACGAGCCGACCGAGGGGCTCGACCCCAACTCAGCGGCGGCTATCCGGAGCGTGATCCTGGAGGAGCGCGAACGTGGCGCCACCGTCTTCCTTACCACCCACGACATGATGGAGGCAGACCGCCTGGCGGACCGGGTGGCCTTTATCAACCAGGGCAAGATCGTGGCGCTGGACACACCGCACACACTGAAGCAGAGCTACGGTCAGCGCCGCCTGCTCGCCCGAGTGGCAGGCCCGGACGGGACGCTCCAAGAGCGTGAGATCTCTCTGGACCAGCCCGATACGGCAGCGGCGGTGCAGGATCTCTTCGCTCAGGAGAAGGTGGTGACGTTGCACAGCGAAGAGGCCACCTTGGAGGACATCTTCATGTCCATCACCGGGAGGAAGCTGGCATGATCAGCGGGCGTGTCGTCTCCACGCTGGTAGCCAAGGACGTGATGCTGTACTTCCGGAACCGCTTCTTCGCCGTCATCACCGTGCTGGGGGTGGTTGCCTTCGCGGGAGTGTACTACCTTCTCCCGCGTACGGCCGAGGAGCAGCTGACCTTCGCCGTGCACGCGCCGGTGGTGCCTCCGGCCCTGGCTCAGATGATGACCGACGAGGGAGTCACCCTGGAGGCCGAGCCTTCGGAGGAGTCGCTCCGGGAGGCGGTGGAGGCGGGCAAGTACCAGGCCGGGATCGCCTTGCCGGAGGGGATGCAGGAGGCCATCGCGGCGGGCGCTCGCCCGGAGGTGCGCCTGTACGTCAGCGCCGACATGGCTCCGGAGTTCGGCGAGGTCTACGGCATGCTGGTGCGCGAACTCTCCTTCGTCATCGGGGGCCGGCCGCTGGCGCTGGAGGTCACCGAGGAAGTACTCGGACCGGACCTGGCCGCCGAGCCGGTGGCGCCGCGCAACCGCATGCTGCCGCTCCTGGCCGTGTTCGTCCTGCTGATGGAGACGCTCGGCCTGGCCAGCCTGATCACCTCAGAGGTGGAGTCGGGCACACTGCGGGCCCTGTTCGTAACGCCCATGCGGGTGCCGGAGCTGTTCCTGGCCAAGGGCATCACCGGCACCATGCTGGCGTTCGTGCAGGCGGCCGTGCTCATGCTTGTGACGGGCGGGCTTATCCGTCAGCCGCTGCTGATACTGACGGTGCTGTTGCTGGGGGCAGTGATGGTTACCGGCCTGGCGTTCCTCCTGGCCTCGGTGGCCAGGGACATGATGTCCGTGCTCGGCTGGGGGGTTCTGCTCCTGATACTGCTCGCCGTTCCGGGCATGGCCATTCTGCTGCCCGGGTTGGTGAGCCGATGGGTGCGCGTGGTCCCGTCGCACTACGTCGCCGATGCGGTGCACCGGGTGGTGAACTATGGAGCCGGCTGGGCGGACGTGGCCGGCAGCTTGGCGATGACGCTTGGGTTCGCGGTGCTGTTTCTGGCCCTCGGTATGGCGGCGCTCCGGAGGAGGTTCGCATGAGCGGGCGGCGAATCGGTACTCTGCTGCAGAAGGAAGTTCGCCTGGGTTGGCGCAACATCATGTTCGTTTTTGCCGTGGTGATGCCGGTAGCTCTCACCGTGCTGGTCTCCCTGCTCTTCGGCACTGTGTTCTCCGGCAAGGCGAGGCTGGGGCTGGTGGACGAGGGTGCTTCGCGCCTGCCGGTGCTGGCGCAGGAACGCGGCTCGCTGGAAGTGAAGGCGTATCAGTCGGGCGCAGCGCTGCGCCAGGCCGCCGCCGACGGCATGGTAGATGTGGGCGTCATCCTCCCGGCCGAGTTCGACCAGCGGGTGGCCGGGGCGGAGTCCGCGCGGCTGACTGCTTACGTCTGGGGCGAGAGCAGCATGAAGGACCGGGCGGTGGCGGGAGCCGCGCTGGCTGACCTCGTCAGGGAACTGGCCGGCGACGAGGCGCCGGTGGAGATCGTGACCGTGCCGCT
>JAAYAV010000328.1 GCA_012719195.1 Anaerolineae bacterium
CGGAGGGAGCGAGGGTGAGGCCGTAGACTAGTTTGGACCCCGTTCCCTCGTGGTTGGCGGGGGAGCATGAAGCCAGCGCCATGCAGACGGCTGCCAGCAACAATCCCACCCGTAGTCTAGTCCCCATTGGCTTCGCCTCCTCGTCCAGCAGCTGCGACGCTGCCGCGCCCAGCGCCGGCTAGCGCCGATTATACGTGACCGGCGGGCGCTCACAAAGGTCGTCGCCGCACCCTCTTCGTCTTCAGCGGATCCGAATCGACAGTGGAGGTCACAAGATGGTGCTCTATTACCCCCATATCGAGGTTTACAGCTAGCGCCTTTCTGCTATTCTACAGGAGTGACCGCTGCTGCTGATCCGTTCGCTTGGTTTGGAGTACAGCGTTCCAAGGAGGTCGAGGCAATGGGCATTCTGTCGTGGATTGTCGTCGGACTGATTGCGGGCTGGCTCGCCGGACAGGTTATGCGAGGCAGTGGATCTGGTCTGCTTGGCGACCTCATCGTAGGCGTCCTGGGAGCGATCATCGGCGGGTTCCTCGCCGGTCAGCTGCTGGGGATAGAGAACGCCGTCAGCGGTTTCAACTTGACAAGCATCATCGTGGCCTTCATCGGATCGGTGATCCTGATTGCCATTCTGAGGGCCATCAGAAGGTAGCGATCCGCGCCGCAGTTCCTCGGTGAGCCGGCAGGCAAGCAGCGGTACCGGAGGTATCTACGATGCCTAAGAAGAGCGGGAAGATCGACAAAGCCATGAAAGACGCCAAGAAAGACCTGGCGGCTGCGGCTGACAAGGCGCGCGGTGAGGCGGAAGAGGCTAAGGCGGTAGCCGCCGGTGCCGTGGAGGAAGTCGTCGATGACGCTTCCGATGCCGCCAAGACTCTTCGAAAGGACGCCAAGAAGAGTGCCGAGCGAGCTAAGAAGAAGGCCGACGCCTTGGTAGGTTCGGCCAAGAAGGAACTGCGCGAGACCGTGGACGAGACGCGAGAGAAAGCGTCGGAGACCCTCGACGAGGCCAATTCGGCAGCCGACAAAGCCGTTGACGACCTGAAGAAGGGCGCGGCAGACGTTGCCAAAGAGGCGAAGAAGAAGCTGTCCGGCCTCAGGGGCAGCCGGAAGGCCTAGCGTCGGGGACAGGCACAAGATACCGACTGAGCCCACCATCGGCGATGGTGGGCTCTAGTCATACGCGCACAGGGCGTCGGTCAGTTCTGCCGACCCCCGATGCGCGAGCCGGTATGCGAAGCCGAGAAACGAAACGCCCGCGCAGGGGCGCGAGCGAGCAAGCGTTGTGTGGGCGAGATAGGATTCGAACCTACGACCTCACGGATGTGAACCGTGCGCTCTAACCAGCTGAGCTACTCGCCCGTCAGTCCTAATGGCAGCAATCAGTATAGTCATCCGCCTGCCGCCTCGCAACTCGGGCTCGGGGTACGGGCCTCGGGGCCGAGCTCGCTCCGGGCCTCAGAAGGGCGCGCTCGCTGAACTCCGGCGAGCATGCACACGTCGCCATACGGCACCCATCGCCGCTGTCACGCGCTGGCCCTGAGCACCCCGGGGATCGTCCACGATCCTTGCAGGGTGCTGAAGGCCAACCAGCTGTGCCTTTGGGAGGTCCTCCGAATGGAAAGCTCTCCGCTGACTGTCGACACCCACGACTCCGACCGGCCCATACCGGGGGCAGCGGCCCTCACGCCGAGGAACGTCGCTACCGGTGCTCTGGTCGTGGTTGCCATCGGCCTGGGCTTCCTGCTGCTAGTCCGCTTCCATCTCATCCTGTTCCTGCTTCTCGTGGCCCTGATCGTGGCGACCGTGACCCGCCCGGCCGTTCGCTGGCTCGCGGTTCGCGGCCTCCGTCCTCAGATCGGCGTGGTACTCATGTACCTGCTTCTCCTGGTCTTGGTCGGCCTGTTCGCCGCCTTGATCGTCCCGCTCCTAGCCGGCCAGATCGACGCCGTTTCTGAACGCCTTCCCCTGATCTACGCCGACCTGCGTGCCGCGCTCATCAGCGCCGACAACCGGGTCGTCGCCCGGCTGTCACGCGGGCTTCCTGCCGACCTATCTGCCTTCGGTGCCGCGACCGCGGCTGCCCCAGCAAGCGACGGACTCCCCTCCCTGGGCGGCGCATGGGGGACGCTGCAGTCCACTGCCAACGGGCTGTTCGTGGCCGGGGCCATTCTGGTCCTCGCCTTCTACCTCGTTGTGGAGGGCGACTTCATCACGCGTCGAGCGCTCCTTCTGGTGCGACCGGAACGCCGCGACCAGGCAAGGGAGCTCTGGGCCGAGCTCGAAGGCACCATCGCCGGGTTCTTCCGCGGTCAGCTGATCCTGATGTCCATCATCGCCGTCCTGTCGGGCGTCGGGTACTTCCTGGTTGGACTGCCGTATGCCCTCGGCCTGGCGCTGATCGCGGGCGTCTGCGAGGTGATCCCCATGATCGGCCCCACCATCGCCATGGTGGCGGCGGGAGTGGTCGCGATCTCAATGGCGCCGGAGAAGCTGATTCCGGCGCTCCTGGTCGGGCTGGTGGCCCAATTCCTAGAGAACAACCTTCTGGTTCCCCGAGTGATGGACAAGTCCGTGGGGGTGAACCCCATCATCACTATCGTCGCTATCTCGGCATTCGGTGCCTTGTTCGGCGTCATTGGAGCGGTGCTCTCGATACCGCTGGCGGCCATGATGCAGATAATTGTTCAGCGGCTGATGTCGCTCCGGGACCGGGGGCAGTCCACCGGCCGCAGTCGCGTCAGCCTCTTGCGGCTCGCCGCGCGCGAGGTCGCGGCCGATGTGCGTCGGGGTGTGTCGAGTGGCGCGGTCAGCACAGTGACGGCGGAGATGGAAGCCGCCGAAGACGAGCTGGAGTCAATAGCCACCGAACTCGACCGAGTGTTGGCGCAACTGGAGGTGGAGTCGTGAGGCGGCTAGCGCTGTTTGCGGTGGCGGTCTACGCCGTGCTGCTTGGTCTGGTGGTAGTCTGGCGCCTGCAGGACATCGTCCTGGTGCTGTTGGCTTCACTGGCGGCGGCCGCCACTGCCCGCCCCCTCATCCAGTGGCTGGAGTCTCGCCGGGTGCCGACAGGCTTGGCCGTCCTGGCGGTGTACCTGGCGGCGGGCTTGGGCGCGGCCGCCATTCTGCTCGTCCTCTACGACCGGCTCGGTCAAGAGCTCGGGTCTGTAGCGGAGGACCTCGGCTACGTCTACGCCCGTCTGAGAGCCGAGTTCCGCTTCCTGGAACCGATCAGCCCCAGCGTTTCTGCCCGGTTCCCCACCCCGGAGCAACTGACCCAATGGCTGACGGACAGCGAGGTCGGGGCGCTCGAACAGACGGTCATGGCGGCGGGACAGAACTTCGTCCGGCTAGTGGGCGATGCCGCCCTAGTACTCATCCTCAGTATCTACTGGACGGCCGACCGCCTGCGCTTCGAGCGTCTGGTGCTATCGTTCCTATCGCCGGACCGGCGCGCCTCGGCGCGGCGGATCTGGCGCAAAATCGAGCAGCGGCTGGGACGTTACCTTCGGGGTGAGCTGCTGCGGAGTCTGCTGGCCGGCACCCTGATGGCGGCGGTCCTGCTGGCCCTCGGCGTCCAGTGGGCTATCTTCTGGTCCTTGGCGGTCGCGGTTGCCTGGCTGGTTCCCATGGTCGGTGGGCTGCTAGTTATCGGCCCCATGGCCTTGATTGTCTATGTCCAGTCGGGGCCCACCCGCGCCGCCATCGCCGTCGCCGCTGTCTTGATCATCATGCTCCTCCTTGAGGGATTCCTGGCCGGAGTGATGCAGAAGCGCGAGCGCGGGGCCAACGTCTTGACCCTGATGACCGTCCTTCTGATGACCGATGCCTTTGGCATAGTCGGCCTCGTTCTATCTCCCCCGGTGGCCGAAGCGCTGCACGCACTCTTCACCGAGTTCGTCGACCCGGCCGCCCGACGCACCGATCCCACCTCGCTGACGGAGGACGTCGGCAGTCTGCAGGCTCGCCTCGAGAAGGCCCGCCTTCTCGTTCCCGCCGAGGACAGCGAGCGGCAAGAGAAACGACTCGGCAGCTTGGCCGACCGGCTGGAGGAGCTGCTCGCGGAAGCATACACTGTGGGTAACTAGCGGCGCGCGACACAGCGCTCCCTCGCGCAGCGGTTGCGGACGAGACAGGCAGCTTCGCGTAGCGCACGAACTCGCATGCCTCGGTGACGCCGGAGTGGCGCCGATCAGCTGTCGGGAGCGGACTGGGGGTCGCGGTCCTGCCCTTCAGCCTCATCAGACTCGCGAGTCTCATCCTGGCCGACGGCGCCGCCAGTGCGTGCATACATTAGCACCACTGTGCTGCCATAGCGGCGCTCATCAATAAGCTCAAGGTACTGCAATGACTGCGGCGAGTACTCCTTGGGGTGTATCTGCACCACTACGAGGTCGGCTGCCGGTGACTCCTCCCGGTCGAGAGCGCGCAGCGCCTGCTCCCACAGGCCCGCGTACTGCGGGGGAGCCACATAGACGATGTCGAACTTGTCGCTGGCCCGCTGCAGGTACCGGAAAGAGTCATCACGAACCACCGTGGCCCGATCGGCCAGGCGAGTCGTGGCCAGGTTCTCGCGCACGGTCTTCACTGCGCGAGGACTCTTGTCCACAAACGCCACCCGAGCCGCACCGCGGCTGAGAGCCTCTATCCCCACCGATCCGGTCCCGGCGAAAAGGTCGAGCATCTCGCAGCCGTCCAACTCGGGCTGCAGGATGTTGAACACGGCTTCCTTGACCCGGTCGGTGATCGGCCTGGTGGTGTCCCCTGGGACCGATTTCAGTGGGCGGCCCTTGGCGCTCCCGGCGATTACCCTCAATCCGTCTCCTCCTAGTTCTGCGATCTCCGGAGCAGAACCAGCGTAAAAATCCCTCTGGAGGCGCTTGACACGCCCATATCATGGTACTACCATTGGCCCCATTCACCCAGTGAGACCTCCGATGAACTGCCGATCTCGGTTCGGCCGAACGGACTGCACAGCGTGCGGCCGCCCCTGCTCCCCGCGAGTTCCAGGCCTGCCAGCCAGGCGACGACCATAGACGGGCAAGGAGAAGAGACGATGACCAGCAGGATCAGCAGACGTTCGTTCATCGGTGCCGCGGCCCTTACCGGGGCGAGCGCAGCGCTCGCCGCCTGTGGTGGCACCCCGGCGCCGGCGAGCGGAGGCGGTGAGGCGGCCGCCACTTCGGCGCCGGCCGCTGCCACCTCGGAGACGGTGCTCGAGGTTTGGAACAACAACTGGGGCGAAGTCTACAATGAGCCTATGAAGGCCATCGGAGAGGCCTACACGGCCGAGACCGGGGTGAAGGTCAACTGGGCCTTCAACGACCAGTGGCAAGAGAAACTTCTCACCGCCATCGCCGGTGACATTCCCCCTGACGCCTGCTATACCAACTGGGTCGGACTGCCCACCCTCGCCCACCAGGGCACCATGCTGCCGCTCGACGACTACTTCGCCGCCAGCGGCATCCAGTCCTCCGACTTCATCAAGGCCATGATTGACGCCTGCGTGTGGGAGGGGAAGACCTACGGCATCCCCGGCGGCGCCGACTTCCTCGTACTCCACTATAGCAAGGACGTGTACGAGGCCGTCGGGCTCGACCCGGAGCAGCCGCCGGTGACGTTGGCCGACTGGGTCGCCCACTCCGAGGCTATCTACAAGTTCGACAGCGCCGGCAACATCGAGCGCATGGGCATGGGCCCCACGGATCCGGGACTCATCTATGCTGCTTTCCTCTTCGGCGGAGAGTTCTACAACACCGAAGAGAAGCGGATCACCTGTAACGAGGGTGGC
>JAAYAV010000039.1 GCA_012719195.1 Anaerolineae bacterium
CGGCGGATGGGATAGAAGCCATCGGCGATGAAGTAGCCGCTGAGGTCGTAGTCCGGACTGCCGGCGGCCCGCCGGGGCAGGTCCTCGTTCTCTTCCAGCCGGCGCATGGGAAGGTCGTAGAGCCGCTCCACCGCGTGCAGGTCCTCGTTGAAGGAGAAGCCCAGCAGCTGGTGGCTACCGCAGAAGCAGATGATGGGCAGGTCGGCACGGTGCAGCACCTCGTCCATACCGTAGAACCAGGAGACCTCCCGATTCTGGAAGTGCCCCCCGAAGCCGCTCATGGCGATTGCGCGCGGCCGCAGCTCCTGGACGAGCTTCAGGTCGAACTCGCGGTATGGCACGATCAGGCAGCGTTCGCCAGACGCCTGCTCGAGCCTGGCCTTGATCCGTCCGTCTGGACCATCGCGGTAGTAGCTCTCGGGGTCCTGCACCCGAACGTATAGGTACATGGACGAGGGTCCTCCTTGCCAATCGGCGACGGGCAGCGTCGAGCGACTGCCAGGGGGTAGCCTAAAGCGGGGCTAGACTATCTGCAAGCGCTTGCGGATGGGCTCGCCATCTAGCTCGCGGAGCGCATCGCGGCCGACCCAGCGGGCCTGCCGGTCGCCGGATGCCGCCAAGCGCCGCGCCGTGGCGAGGGCCGGCCCCCAGAGCGCAGCGCTGCGTTTGCCGATCTGGCGGAGCGCCCAGCTAACGGCTTTGTGCACGTAGGGCCGCGGATCGGAAGCGTGTTCCTCGATCGTTGCCAGGAAGAGGAGCAGTCGCTGATCGTCCGGTCGAGGCCGGCCGACCGCCAAACGGGCCATGAGCACGAAGCCCGCCCGCTTGACGAACTCCTCCGGGCGCGTACCCCACGCCAGGGCCTTGGCCCAGGCCGGCTCCGCGTGGGCGAACAGGTTCATGCAGGTCTGATCGCAGAGCTCCCAGTCGGAGAAGTCCAGCGCCCAGTCATCCATCTGCCGGGGCGTGACCCGCGTGGCATCGGCAACGAGGCCGGCGAGGATCCTCGTTTCGCGAAAGCCGGCGCTCCAGAGCCTGTCGGCCAGCACGGGATCCCTGCCGATTCGGCGCGCCAGGCGGCGTAACGCCGGCACCCGGACTCCAAAGGCGCGTGAGGTGTCTATGCCGAAGCGGGCCATTCCAGCGAGCGATGCTGGGTCGGCCATCTCTCGGAGCTCGAGGAGGACCTCGTCGCAAGTCAATGGCGGCTAGCCGAGGGAGAGCGTATGTCTCGCAGCGATGTCGCGGATGTACGTGGCCGCAGCGGCATACTCGTCCTCGTTGGGCAGGTGCTCGAGCATGAGGGGCGTGTTGTCAGGGAGCCGAGACAGCTCTCGTAGGAAGGCGCTGTAGTCTAGCCCTCCCAAGCCCGGGCGCACCTCGTCGAGGTGAACCATGAAGGAGTCGCGCAAAACGACGTCCTTCGCGTGGCAGCTCCGGACTAGGGGGCCGAGCTTGGCGAAGCAGTCACGGATAAGCTCGCCGTTGCGGAAGTACCGCTGTGGGCTGCTGATCAGATTGGCGGGGTCGAGATGGACGGCGAAACGAGGACGATCCACGGCCTGCAGCAGGGTCAGGTAGCTGTCAGCGGAGTCGGGATACATCCAGGGCATGGTCTCGAGGGCGTAGTAGGTGCGGGCAGGTTTCACGGCGTTGATGATCTCGCGAACGGAATCCACAATGAGGCCGAAGCTAGCTTCGGTGAGGTCGTCCGGGTGGGGCCCGTCCCACTTCCGCCCGCGCGAGCCGGCGATGTTGACGCAACAGCGGGCGCCGATGCGGTCGGCGAGGGCCAGCTGTTCCTGGCACTTGCGGATCGCGGCGTTCCGCTCCGAATCATCGGGGCTGAGAGGGTTGCTCCAGGCGCCGACCTCGGCGATGACGATGCCGGCTTCGTCGGCAGCCTGCCGGTAGGCGCGGACGGTGGCATCATCGGCGTCGGCGCCGACGGGGCAGTAGGCGGCCGAGTAGCCTCGCTCGCGGAGCGCAGCGATCCAGCCGGCGGGCCCGTCGAACGGGGTTAGCAGCGGTCCTCCCAGCCTCATGTCATCCCTCCCAGACAGCACTCGAAGGTGCTGAGGATCAGTGCGATTCAGGAGTAGCGCTCGGCCTCTTCCTTGGCGATGCGCGTCCAGGCGTCGAAGCGCTCCGGCTGTCCGTTGCAGGTGTGGGTGTCCTTGAGGACGATCTCCACCACGCAGCCGCGGCTCTCGTCCAGGGCTTCCCGTATGTAGGAGCGCACCGCCTCCGGGCTGAAGACCACATCGGCGAGATAGCCCGGATGGGGCTTCCAGGAGTAGACGTAGTTGTCCTCCAGGGCTTCGGCGGCCACGCGCCGATCACACCAGGGGCTGATGGAGATGCGGCGCAGCCGGGGCACCTTCTTGAGCAACTCGAACTTGTGGTGCAGCGGCTCGCAGCAGCCGTAGCAGTTGAGGCCGAAGCGCTCAAGAAGGGGGATCTGGTACTGAAGGACGAATTCGTCGTGCATCGCCGGGGAGACGCCGGTGATCTCCTGCGCCTCCGCGAAGCCCCACATGTCCTGCGTGCGGACGCGAGCGCCGTCGAACCCCGGTGCCGGTAACTCGTCCGTCCAGCCGAAGCCGCCGGAACCGACGTAGTCATTGCCGTTGTTGAGAGCGAGCAGTCCCCGGAGCTGCAGGTTATCGAGCCACTGCAGGCGTCCTTCCATTAGGTAGCGCATCGCCCGGTGTACCCAGGCAGGCCGCTCGCACATGTCCAGCATGACCTGCTCCAACCCCCGCAGTTGCGCCAGTTCGCCGATGAGGGCGGTGGACCACCAGAAGCGTCCCTGCAGCTCCACCGTGAGCAGGCCGTCGAAGACGTGGTGGGCCAGGTCGAGTCGCTCCTGGGTGGCCGTCTGGTCAGCACTTACTTGCGGGTAATGGAGCCGGCTCAGGTCATCGTCGTCCGCCAGGGCGCCGCTCCAGCGATAGGCACCGCGCGCCTGGTCACTGAAGGTCTTCTGCGGCTCCAGCCCCCAGCCACTGTCTTCGTAGACGTAGTTGACGGGGAAGCGGTCGTCGAGGACCGCGTCGTCGTCGAACCGCTCCCAGGCGTAGAGCCGCATCCGCAGGCTGCGCTCCCAGGCCCGTGCCAGGGGATCGTCGCAAGCGCAGCCGCTTACGGGCAGCAACTCCTCCCAGGCACCCTCGGGAGAACAGAACACCACCGGGCGTAGCGGGCGCAGGGCGTTGGTGGCGTACCAGCGCCGCTCCCGCTCCTTCTGTTCCGGATGCGTGGCCGCCTCAGCGACGCGCTGGGCTAAGCCTCTCAGGATAGCCGTGTCAGCTCGACAGAGCGCCATTGTGCACCTCAACGGTGGGAGTGCGGGAGTCCGCTACACCACCTTGGAGACGGCGCTGAGAAGCGACCGCGCCTCTCCTTCGGTGGGGACGCCGGTGGCGATCATGAGACCCTGGGGACGCAGCGCCTCCAGCAGGGGCACAACCTCCGCCGGAGTGCAGGAGATATGAATGGCCTTGCCGCCGGCCTGTATTCGTCGCAGGAGCGGCACCCAACGAATCATCAGGTCTCGCCCGGCGCCCGGAACCCACTGGATGGCGTGAATCTCGGGCGTCGCCAGCAGGGTGTCCAGGTGCGCGAGGGCGTTCGGTCCGTCCAGGTGGAAGATTGCGCGGTCGAGGAGGCGCGCCTCGTGGACGATGCCGGGCAAGATGAACTCCTGCATCTGAGCGGGCGAGATGAGAGCGATGAAGTCGCACTGCACCGCGTTGGAGCGCCCGTTGGTCCACGAGGGCAGCCAGCCGCTGCTGCTGCCGTAGGTGTCCGTCTCCACGAGGGCGAAGTAGCGCTCATAGGCCGCGGTGAGCGCCGAATCAAGCTGTCGGAGGGCGGCGTGCACCGCCTCAGGCTGGTCATACAAGTCGGTGCAGAGACGCGCATTGCCGCGCAAGCCAGATAGGGCGTCGCCGCCCGCGTGGGTGTCGGGGATCCCGGTGATCCAGCGGCCGCGGCCGGCCTCTTGGGCTCGGGCCAGCAGGTCAAGCTGGAGGCGCCACCAGCGATTGGCCTCGTCGATGACTAGGGGGCCAAACCGCTCATAGTCATCGAGAGGGTGCTCGACCCAGTTGGTGTCGGTGTTGAGGAAGCGTAGCGGTGCGCCCAGATAGGCGGCGAAGAGGTCGGGCCCCAGGTTGGGGTTGAGGAGTGGAAAAGCCTCGCCGCCGAAGAAGGTGGACTCAATGCGCCGAGCGGTGCGCTCGACGATCAGGTCGATGTCGGTCCACCAGCGCTCTACCGGTATGCCTGCTGGACGGCGCAGAGCCTCGTCGCGAGCCTCCTCGCGTCCCGCCCGCGGCGCCGTCACCTGCAGGCAGGGACGATCCACGATCTCACCCTCCCACCATGCCAGTGTTCGGGACTGCGCGAGTTCCCAGTCTTCCTTGTACATCATGGGGGCTGGACTCCCTCGGGCCCGCGCGCGGTGGGGCCCCGAACGCTAGAAATCGGTGACGCCGGTGAAGTGGAACTCCGGGATGTAGACCGCCGGGCAGAGGTAAGGCCCGTACTCGCCGCACAGTCGCTGCTCCGCGCCGATGACGCAGCCGTCTTGCAGGGCCTGCACGTAACTCTGCGTGAAGCGCAGGTTGCGCACCGGATGGGCGATCTCACCGTCGCGAATGAGGAAGGTGCCGTCTCGGGTCATGCCGGTGACAGTTACGGTGGGGCGATGCACGACGCGGGTGTAGTGGAAGCGCGTGATCAGCAGACCCTCGTCAATCGAGGCGACTAGGTCCGACACCGAAGCCGTGCCCGGGGCCAGAGAGAGGTGGGTGGCTCGCGGCCCGTAGGGATTGGGCGCCGGGAAAGCGTGCCCGGTGGACTGCGTTCCGGCTCGGGAGGCGGTGTAAGTATCGTGCACCACGCCCGTTGCCACTCCCCCATCGATGATGGAGACCCGCGTCTTGGGTGAGCCCTCGAAGTCAAAGGGCATCGGCAGTATGGCCGGGTTCAGGGCATCGTCGGTAATGGTTACGGCACTTGAGAGAACGGGCTGGCCGAGGCGCCTGGTGAGGAAGCTGCTCCCCTCCTCGAGTTGCAGGGCCCCGAACGAGGTGTACGCCATGCTGCCCAGAAGGTCCGCAGTGGCATCCGGCTCCAGGACCACCGGATAGTGGCCGGCGGGAAAGACCTGCGGCGCCCGCCCGGTGAGCGCCTTGTCCACGGCCCGCGCCACCGCCGCCTCAACGTCCAGGTCAGATAGGGTGTTGGCCAGAGCGAAGCCATAGCCGCTGCTGTCCGCACCCATGATCACGGTGACGAACTCAGCCGAAGAACCGGCGTGGTAGCCGAGGACCCCGTTGCTGTTGGCCACCGCGACCTCGCGCAGGCCCGTCTCGAGGGCGCCTGCTGCCACCAGATGGCTGCCCTCAGCCTTGGCACACGCGTGCCCGACGAATTCGGCCCGGGCCGCGGGCGTGACCGAAGCCGTCGCCTCCTCAAGCTCCGGCAGCGTAGGGTAGGGGTGTGGTTGCGGGAGGCCGGCGAACTGGGGGTCGGGAGGCTGTACCCGGGCCGCCTGCAGGGCGCGGTCGAACACGGCGGTTACCCCCTCGCGCGACAGGTCGTTGCCCGAGGCGACGCCCACGCGACCGTCGAGCACGGCGCGCACCCGCAAGACGGTATCCTGTTGGGCCACGTTCTGGTGAATCGCGTTCTGGGCGAAGCGAGTCAGCGCTGCTTCGTCCGCCAGGAGCAGAGCCTCGGTCTCGCCGGCTCCGCCGAGGGCGAGTACCTGCTCCAGAATGGTGCGAGCTCTTTCCTTGCCGAGCATGGCAGGCTCCTTAGGTTCCGGGGCGAACTTGGACGCGGCGGAAGCGGGCGGGGGCTACGCCGTGCCCGACGTGGGCCACCTGTCCGGGCTGACCTTTGCCGCAGTTGGCGGTCCCCCACATGGCCCAGTGATCGCGGTTGCAGATGGCGTCGCAGTCTCCCCAGAAGCGCGGCGTGATGCCGGTGTAGACGGCGTTGCGGTACAGCGTCCCAAGGCGACCGCCCTCAACCCGATAGGCGACCTCCGTGCCGAACTGGAAGTTGAGGCGCTTGTCGTCGATGCTCCAGGACTTGTTCATCTCCAGATAGAGGGCGCCGTCGCTGTCGGCGAGGAGATCGTCGAAAGCCCAGTCGCCCGGTTCCAGGTTGATGTTGGTCATGCGCACCAGGGGAATACGGTCCCAGCCGCTGGCCCGCATGGCTCCGTTGCTTGCCATCCCCAAAGTAGCGGCGGTCTCCCTTGACATAAGGTAGCCGACGAAGACCCCGTCGCGTACCAGATAGGAGCACTGGGCGGGCACGCCCTCATCGTCGTAGCCGAAGGTGCCCAGGCCCCCAGGGACGGTGGCGTCGGCGACCAGATTCACGATGTCGCTGCCGTAGCGGAAGTCTCCCAGCATATCGGGCATGAGGAAGCTGGTGCCGGCGTAGGCTGCCTCGGAGCCAAGGGCCCGGTCCAGTTCGGTGGGATGGCCGCAGGACTCGTGCACCTGCAGCGCTAGCTGGGTGGGCCCGAGGATGACGGTGGTCTCTTCCTCGGGGCAGAGGGGCGCTGTCAGCAGCATGACCGCCTCTTCGGCAACCCGTGGCGCCTGGCCGACCAGGTCCATGCTCTCGACGAACTCGTACCCGGCTGTGGCCTGGTTGCGGCCGAAGGAGTTGGGGTAGGAGCGCTGCTGCACCTCCCCCTGGTCCACTGCCAGGGCCTCCAGCCCGCCGCCGGCCTCCACGATCTCCTGCTCAATGTAACTGCCTTCGCTGGAGGCGAACACCTGCTTTCGCCGCAGAGACACCAGGCTGGCCTGCCGCACCGCCACTTTGGGCATCTCCATGGCGGCATCGGCGGCGAGCAGCAGGGCCACCTTGTCCTCCAGCGATACGCTCAGGGGGTCCTTCTGGTGCGGCGTGACGTAGGTGGCGCGGTGAACTACCGGCGTCCCGAGGTCCACGGCGCGGTGCTTGAGGGACGCGGAGGCTTTGGCGATCTCAACCGCTGAGCGGGCGGCCGACTCGGCACCCTTCAGGTCGGCGCTCGAAGTGCCGGCGAATCCCCAAGCGCCGTCAACCAGGACCCTCACGCCGAGCCCCGTCGTCTGGGAGCGCTGGACGGCTCGGACGGCGCCGTTGCGCGTCCTGATGCTCTCCTCGTCAGTGGCCACGAGCCGCGCGTCGACATAGCCGGCGCCCAGCAGTTGAGCCGTGTTTAGGGCTCGCTCGAGAATCTCACGCATCACGTCCTCCGAATTGCACCGGTCGCCATCGCGACGCGGTGGTTAGGACTGCGGCGGATTCGAACCAGGAAGCCGCTTGCGGATCTTGGCCCAGGTGCTGGCTAGGTGGACCAGCGGACTGCTCAGGCCCCCCATCGGCCTGCCCTCCGCCAGCGCAGCCAGGAAAGAGGACGCGTCGGTGAGGTCGCACCGGGGCACGAGAACGTAGGCTGTCCCCACCTCGGCCGGGGTGTGGGCATCGCTGCCGGCGCCCTGAGCCAAGCCGTAGCGTTCGGCCAAGCGGCGAGCCTCGGTGTTGCGCGAGGCGCTCATGACCCGCGCGTTGATCACTTCCACCGCATCAACTTGCTGGATCACTCGCTCGAGCGCGGCCGGCAAGATAGTGCTGGTGCGCACGGCGTCCACCGGGTGAGGCAGGTAGACGATGCCCCCCTGCGCGCGGATGGCGGCGATGGTCTCCTCGGGCGATAGCCGAGGGGGGATGCGTTCGCGAAGGAACAGCCCGGTGATCTCCCCCTCGCTAGTCTTGATCTCCTCGCCGATGATGACGGGAAACGGGGCGCGGTCCCGCAGGCGCAGCGCCCCGTCGATCTGGTTGTGGTCGGTGATGGCCACGGCGCTCAGGCCGGCACGCTCCACCGACGCAACCATCTGGTCCAGCGACGTCAGTGAGTCCTTGGAGTAGACTGTGTGGACGTGCAGGTCTACGCTGAGGAAGCCGGATGGTGGCGTGGCTGAGGCCCTCACTTGCGGCCGCGGCCGAACTTCTGCGCTGCCAGCACGGCCAGGCCGGCAGCAGCGGCCCCGGCCGCCGCACCGAGGGCCAGCCTGGGGGGATAGAGAGGCTCGATGTAGGCGGGGACGTCCCCGTACTCGTCGAAAAGGCGGCCCCACTTGCTGCGCAGCGCCTCCTTCACCCGCGGGTACCCGACAAAGGGGTACCAGAAACCATCGTAGTAGGCGCGGCTGGCGAAGAAGGACCAGGGCACGATGGGTGACTGCAGCAAAGGCTTCTCCAGCGGCTTGAGAGGTCCGTGGTAGATCAGCTTCTGCCCGCGCGAGGCAAAGGTCTCCGCTGTCTCGAAGTGCCAGTCGATCCCGGAGATGTCGGTGCCGACGACCTCAATCTGGTTAGGGTCGCCCACACCGAGCCCGCGTTCATGGGCCAGGCGAATGAAGGGGATGGACATCGGGTCGAACCCCTGCAACCGGGCCGAGATGGCGTCTATGGCCACCTGGTCGGCAGATGCCAAGATGATGTCCTTCTCGTGCACGCGCATGGCACGTGGGCCGGGGCCGTCACCGGCAAAGGTCCCGTCCATGACGGCGAAGAGTCCGCTGTGGATGTCCTGCTGGATGGTGAGCAGGTCGACCAAAGTCTCGTGGATGCAGGCATGGGTCCAATGACGCCGCTCGCTCAGGAGCCCACCGAAGGCGTTCTTCATTGCTCCGGTGATGGTGGTAAAGACGTGTGTCTTCACGGTCGGCAGCTGGATGATGTTGGTGTCGTAGAAGAGCTTGGGGATGCGGACGCCGTCGGGGAAGATCTTGTCCAGAACCAGGAAGGGCTGCTTCGGTTCGTAGACTACCCACTCGACCTCGGGCTCATACAGGTGCACGCACGGAACGCCGTGCTTGTCGGTGACGAGCTTGTGCTTGTTATTGACCTCGCCCACGTAGGCGTCGACCACGACGGTGCGGTTGTGCGCCCCCACGAGGTCGCTATAGCCGTCCTGGAGAAGGCGAGCGATGACGCCCTCCAGCTGCCAGGGGCTGGTGGAGCAAGCCGGGTACCACTGCTGCCAGGAAATGTTGATCTTCAGCAGGGTGCGCTTGTCCTGCGGCAGGGCCTCACGGTGGCCGGCCAACTGCATCGCTCGCCCCACATCCTGGAGCACGGTCTCAGGGGTAGTGCGCAGCACGGCAACCTTGCCCCTGCCGGGGAATCGGCCGGGATCAATCAATGAAACCTCCCTACTACTGACGGCGATTGCTTGTCAGCGGAGTATATGAAAGGCTTGAGGGTCTGTCCAGCCGCGCCGACGCGGGCCGAGTCCCGTGCCGCCCTTCCTTGCGCGATCGCCGCGGCTGTTCCACCATTGCCGCTCGTTGGCTGGGGAGGGACCGGTGAAGCGAAGCGTACTGGATGCGAAGACTGTGCTGGCGGCCGTCGTCACGCTGGTGCTGTGGGCCTCTGCCTTCGCCGGCATACGAGCGGGTCTGACTGGGTACCGGCCGGGCGAGTTGGCGGTGCTCCGCTTCCTGTTGGCCTCACTGGTACTGGTGGCGTACGCAGTGTTGGCGCGGATGCCCCTGCCGGCCAAGCGAGACTGGCCGGAGATTGCGCTGGCGGGTTTCCTCGGCATTACGGTCTATCACCTTGCCCTCAACTACGGCGAGGTCACCGTTGGGGCGGGGCCGGCTGCCTTCCTGGTGAATGCCGCGCCGGTGATCACCGCGGTGCTGGGTTGGCTGTGGCTGCGGGAGCGCATCGCCCTACTAGGTTGGCTCGGCATCGCGGCCGGCTTCGGCGGGGTGAGCCTCATCGCTTTGGGGGAGGGCGGCCGGCTGACCCTCGAGCCGGGCGTCCTGCTCATACTGCTGGCGGCGCTGGCCACGAGCCTGTACTTCGTCCTACAGAAGCGGCTCTTGAGCCGGTACCGAGCCTTGCCCCTCACTACCTACTGCATCTGGTTCGGTACCATCTTCATGCTGCCCTTTGCCACCGACCTTCCCGCGGCCATAGGTGGGGCACCGCTCGCGGCCACGCTAGCGGTCGTGTACCTGGGCGTCTTCCCGGCTGCCATAGCCTACGTGGCCTGGACGTACGTCCTTTCCCGCATGCCGGCCTCGCGGGCGTCGGCGCTTCTCTTCCTCTCGCCGCCGCTGGCCACGGCGATCGCCTGGGTTTGGCTGGGGGAGGTGCCGGCGGCACTGTCTCTGGCGGGGGGTCTGCTGGCGCTTCTGGGTGTCGTTCTGGTGCACTGGAGCCGCTAGCCTGCCCGCTGGTACCTCCGGAGGCTCGAGGCTAGAATCGGGCCATGGACAAGCTACTCCGCGCCACTCACGAACTGAAGTTGCCCGTCCGGGAGCAGCATCTACCCCTCTTCCGCCGCTACTACGAGCTTCTGCTGGAATGGAACGAGCGCTTCAACCTCACCGCCGTCACGGACGAGGAGTTGGTGCAGGTGCGGCATTTCGCCGATTCGTTGACCTGCCTGCTGGCTACACCGGCTCTGATGGCGGCAGCGCAGAAAGGGAGCACCTGCCGGCTGGTGGATGTGGGCGCGGGAGCCGGCTTCCCCGGACTCCCCATCAAGATCATCTGGCCCCAGTCAGCGCTTACCTTGCTGGAGTCCGTGGGCAAGAAGTGTGCCTTCCTAGCCGAGGTGGCCAGTGATCTCGGGCTGACTGGCGTGGAGGTCGTCAACGCCCGCGCCGAAGAGGCGGGACAGGACGCCGCGCACCGGGAACGCTATGATGTGGTGTTGGCCCGGGCGGTGGCGGATCTGCCCGTGCTGGCCGAGTACTGCCTGCCCCTGGCCCGCCTCCAGGGGCTCGTCATTGCCCAGAAAGGGGATGACGTTGCCGAGGAGGTGGTACGGGCGGAGCACGCGGTGCGCCTGTTGGGCGGGGCAGTCGAGCGGGTCCAGTCGGTGGAGGTGCCGGGAACGGCCTTGCCGCGCACCCTGGTGGTGATCAGGAAGGAGAGCCTGACCCCGGCGCAGTATCCACGTCGGCCGGGAGTCCCGGCTCGACGTCCTCTCCGGGAGCACTGAGGCTGCGGGCACTGCCCCCGGAGACCGACCAGACGCGGGCGGTGCGCAGGAAGGCCCGGCCGAAAGGTCCGGAGTCCAGTCCGGTGATGAAGGACTGGCTGGAGTCCATCATGACTGACTCCAGGGCGCGGCGGCGCTGCCCGTCGAGTTCGGACATGACATCGTCGAAGAGCAGGATGGGCCGACGGCCGAGCGCCTGCTCCAGGAAGCCCCCCTCAACCAGGCGCAGAGTTAGCGCTGCCGTGCGCATCTGTCCCCGAGAAGCGTAGGCGGCCGCTTCGGTCCCGCCGACGGTGATGGCAATGTCGTCGCGGTGGGGTCCGGCCGTGGTGAGGCCGCGCTCCAGGTCCGTCTGGCGGTTGTCCTCGAGGATCTGCTGTAGTTGGTCGCTCGAAGCTTCGGCCGCCTCCCAGCCAGCGGGCCAGGGGGCGCCGGGGCAGTAGGCGATCTCCAGTTGCTCACCGGCAGCGAGTTCGGCGTGGGTGGCGGCCGCGGGGGCGCTCATGGCGGCCACGGCTTGGGCCCGGTGCCTGGAAATCACGACGCCGTGCTCGGCGAGCAACCGGTCCCAATAGTACAACTGCTCCGGATCGCTACGCCGCCGGCGGACGTGCCGGAGGAGGTGATTGCGCTGGGTGAGCGCGCGATTGTACTGCCCGAGCGAGCGGCAGTAGTCTCGGCTTGCCTGACAGAGGAGGATGTCCAGGTAGCGCCGCCTGCCCGCCGGTGCGCCCCCCACGAGGTTCACGTCTTCGGGCGTGAAGAGGACAGTCGGCAGAGCTCCGAGGACGTCCAACAGGCGATGGGGGGCAGAGTCCAGCCGGAGGTGCTTGCGCGTGGGACCAGGGCAGTTCGGGCCGGAACCCGGTTCCTGGGTGATGACGATCTCGATGTGTCGGTGCGGCCCGCCCTCCACCTCGACGGAGAGTCGGGCGTGCGCGAGGGGCTCGTCCAGGTAGTCGCGGTTGAGCAGGGTGGCGTCGGTGCTGGTGCGGAACGATCGGGTGGTACTCAAGAACGTGATCGCTTCGATGAGGTTGCTCTTCCCCTGCGCATTACTGCCCAGGAAGACGTTCGCTCCCGGTGAGGGACGAAGGTCCTCCTGAGCATAGTTGCGGAAGTGGACGAGGGTCAGGCGGGTTATCCACATGACGGACTGCTAATCGCCCGCCTGAGGCCGAGGCGTTGCTCCCTAGTCGGCCACATACATGGGCATGATGATGTGGGTGAAGTCCTCGGCGTCCGGCCCAACCGGCCGGAATACGCCCGGGCTAGACGGGCTGCTGGTCTCCAGCACCACGTTCTCGGTGCTGATGGCGTCAAGGAGGTCGCTCAGGTACTTGGCGTTGAACGCCACCCGGGTGGATTCACCCTCCACCAGCGCGTCCAGGTCCACCACATTGTCGCCCAGTTCGGCCGCGACGGCCGACACGGTGAGGTGCGACGGCTCATCGGCCTCTTCGGCGCGAATCTGGAAGCGGATGATGTTGTTGGCCCCGCGGGCGATGATGGAAGTGCGGCGGACCGCAGCCAGCAGTTCCTTGGTGTCCACCACCGTACGGGTAAGGTAGGCTTTGGGAATGATCTGGTTGTAGTCGGGGAAGACACCCATGACCAGCTGCGAGACCAGCTCGACGTCTCCGATCCGGAAAAGCACCTGAGAGCGTTCCTCGAGCACCTGCATGTGCACGGGCGACTCGGACTCCCCCGCGATGCGGGCCACTTCGTTGAGGGCGCGGGCGGGGATGATGTTGCGGCTGCCCTCCTCTACCTCGGCCGCGAGTTGGGCGCGACGCACGGAGAGGCGGAAGCTGTCAGCGGCCACCAAGGTCAGCCGGTCACCCTCGAAGTCGGCCAGGACACCGGCCAGGATGGGCCGTTCCATGTCGGGAGCGGCCGCGAAGGTCACCTGGGACACCATGCGGCGCAGGAGCTCCGCATCCAGCTCGATGGCGCCGTCTGGGGGCGCGACCACTCGACTGGGGAAGTCCTCTGCCGGGCTACCCTTGAGGTTGGCCTTGGTCCGACCGCACTGGATGTGTAAGGTCTGGGTGGCCATGTCGGCCGCCATGGAGAGCGGCTGGGCGGGGAGGGTGGACACGAAGTCGGCGAAGGTGCGGGCGGGCACTGCGATGGCTCCCTCTTCCTCCACCTTAGCCCCGACCGAGCAGGTGATGGCGATCTCGAGGTTTGTGGAGCTGAGGCGTAGGCGTCCTTCGTCGGTTGACACCAGCACGTTGCTCAGGATGGGCAGTGACATCCGCGAGCTGACCGCGCGGCCGGCGATGCTTAGCCCTCGAGCCAGGTTCTCCTGTAGGCACGAAACTCTCATCCAAGTCCTCCGCAACGACTGGCTGGCCGTTGGCGTCGGCGCCGGCGGCCGGCCCTCAGGAGGAGAGCCGGGCCCGGTGCGCCACGCCAGGGTGGCGATGCACTAGAAAGCGTACGCGAAAATGGGCTGCATCCTAGCAACAACCGGGCAACTTGACAACCAAGCAGCCCGGTCTAGCTCGGGGGACGGAAGGATGCCCACTCGGCGCCGGTGGAGGTGCCGGCTACGGCGTGCCCGCCATGGCGAGTGCGTCCAAGACGTCGAGCGAGTTCACGGAAGCCACAAATATGAGAAGCACGGCGAGGGCTGAAGTGAAGACCACGGTGAAGAGGCGCGCTCGGAGCCGCCAGAAGATCCAGGCGGTGGCCATGGCGCCGGCGACCTTCATGAGTACGAGGCCCGGGATGCCCACCGTCCCCAGCACCAGCGCAGGAAGTGGATTACACTCGGAGAACCCGTTACTCAGGAAACCCAGAGTGGTTAGCAGGTCGGCCAGGTGACCGAACAGGTAGAAGCCAAGGGCCACTGCCATCGCCTGAGAGTAATCGGGCGCGGTGCGTCGTGCCAACTGCTTGTCCAGGCCGGCTGCCCAACGGTACGCGGCCATGTGATCTCCTCGAGAACGCTTCTGGGCCGGTGGGCCACTGCCGTCGGCCGATAGCAGTGGCAGCGGCGCCGGCCCGCTACCTGGCATGATGGTACCGGCCAGTCATTAGACGTCTGAGGCGTATCCGTTAGAATTTGGTTAGAGGCTGCGGTAACCTGGCGGCGCACCACCTGATCGAGCCGGTACCGGGCCTAAGGGAGGCGGCGTGTGACACCAAGAGAGCGCGTACTCGCAGCAATCGACCATCGCGAACCGGACCGGGTGCCGGTGGACCTGGGCGGCATGCGGTCCACCGGAGTGATGGCACTGGCGTACGCCGACCTCAGGCGGCACCTGGGCCTGGGAGACGAGGGCATTCTCGTGTTTGATCCCGGCCAGCAGCTGGCGCTAGTCGAGGAGCCGATCCTGGACCGCTACGGCGCCGACGTGGTGCCGCTGGACTCGGGCACGCTGGCCGGCTGGCAGCCGTGGACACTGGCCGACGGCACCCAGGTGGCGCTTACTGCCGGTTTCGCCATCGAGCCGGACGGTCAAGGTGGGTGGTACCATGTTGCCGGCGGCCGTCGAGTCGCCTACAAGCCGGCGGACAGCTACTACTTCGACTCCATCTACACGCCCCTCGCCGGCGAGGTGACCGCTTCCGATGTCGAGCGGTACGAGATGGGCGGCATGTCGGAGGAAGGTCTGCGGCTGCTGGAGGGCGAGGCCAAACGGCTGCGGAGCGCGACAGACCGCGCCATCATGGGCGGGTTTGGCGGCGCCTTCCTTGAGGGTGGGCAAGGCCTGCGCGGGTGGGACCAGTTCCTGGTTGACCTAGCCCTGGACCGCCCTCTTGCCGAGGCCATCCTGGACAAGATCCTGGAGCGGAACCTAGCCAACGTGCGCAGCTATCTGGACGCTGTCGGCGACTACATCGACCTCGTCCAGGTGGGCGGCGACCTCGGCGCCCAGGCGGGGCCGCAGGTGCGTCCGGAGTGGTATTATGAGGTCCTGCAGCCGCGCGAGAAGGCCTTCTGGCAAGAGATCCATCGCCGATCGGACTGTCGCATCTTCCTGCACTCCTGCGGGGGGATCGCGGAGTTGATCGAGGGTATCATTGACGCCGGTTGTGACGTCCTGAACCCGGTCCAGACGTCGGCGCGGGGCATGGATCCGGTGGAGCTGAAGGCACGCTTCGGGGAGAGGATCACCTTCTGGGGAGGGGGCTGCGATACGCAGTCGGTGCTTCCCTTCGCGACCCCGGAGAGGGTATACGAGCATGTGGCCGAGAGGATGCGGATCTTCAAGCCAGGCGGGGGATTCGTCTTCTGCCAGGTCCACAACATCCAGGCGGGGACGCCGCCGGACAACATTGAGGCCATGTACCAGGCAGTGCGAGACAACTGGAGCTACGGGGAGGAAGGCTAGTGCCGTCGGCTGGGAAGCGATCATTCACTGAGATGAACCTACGCGTCTTCCGGGGCGAGGATCCCGGGGGCGTTCTCTGGCAACCGCGGTTGGAGTTCTGGTACCGGGCCAACAAGGCCCGCGGAACGCTGCCGGAGCGCTATCGGGACGCCAGTTTGCTGGACGTCTACGATGACTGCCGGGCTTCGGTCCGCTACTTCACCCGGCCCCTCAAGGTGCGTCATGCGCGTGTGAAGGAGCGGACGGAGTGGCTGGACGCGACGCACCAGGCGCACTACTACGAGACGCCCATTGGCACGCTGCGGGAAGTGCGGGCCTATGACGATCTGCGCCTGAGCGGAGCGCGCTCAGAATACCGCGTCAAGAGCCTGGACGACCTGCGGATTCTGGAGTACGTGCTGCAGGACGAGGAATGGTACTGGGATGAGGGGCAGTACCAGCGGGATCTGGCTCGGGTAGGGGACCGGGGAGCACCCCAGTTCTACCCGCGCCGGACGCCGGTGCAGGGCCTCTTCATCGAGCACATGGGCTTCGAGCCGACCATTTACGCATTGATGGACAATCGGGAGCGCATCGAGCAGTACGCCGCCCTCGCCGGTGCGGCCGACGACGCCATGTACGAGGTGATTTGCCGGTGCCCGGTGCCGATCTACAACCTGGGCGAGAACATTGACGCCAACCTGGACCCGCCTCCGATATGGCGCGAGCACCTGCTGCCCTGGTACCGGAAGCGTACGGAGCAGCTGCGCAGTGCCGGCAAGTTCACCCACATCCACGTTGACGGGGCGATGAAGCCCATCCTCGGGCTCATGCAGGATTGTCCCTGGGATGGGATCGAGGCGGCCACTCCTGAGCCGCAGGGAGACGTGACCCTGGAGGAGATCAAGGAGGCTCTCGGCGACCTGGTGCTGCTCGACGGCGTGCCCGCCGTGTACTTCCTGCCTTCGTACCCGGAGTCGATCCTGATGGAGTGCGTCGAGCGGGTGGTAGAGATGTTTCATCCGCGCTTGGTGCTGGGCATTTCCGACGAGATCCCGCCCGATGGCGACATCGAGCGGGTCAAGAAGGTGGGGGAGATGGTTGCGGCGCTCGGTTAGGAGCACCCCTTTCGTGAGCTAATCCTCCTCAAAGAGCCGAGCGATCTCATCCCGCGCGAAGACTGGAAGGGGTTGCTCGGCTCCCTCTTCGTCTATGACCACCATTTCGTTGTCGGCAGTGGCCTTGCCGATTACGTCGGCCCAGATGCCCAGCGCGCGAACTGCCTGCACCACGCGCTCCGCGTCCTCAGCGGCGCAGGCCGCCAGCAGTGCCCCGGAGGCGATAGTTCCCCAGGGGTGGAGCCCGAAATGCCGGGTGAGCAGGGCTGTCTCCGGGAAGACGGGCACGCGGTCGGCGTGAACGCGCAGGCCGACGCCGCCGGCGGTGGCCAACTCCGCCAAGGCCGTAGCCAGGCCGCCCTCGGTAGGGTCGTGCATGGCATGCAGCCGGGCCGCCTGGGCGGCGGCGCGGGCCTCCGGCACCACGCTGATGCCGGGGTCATGCAGGAAGGCTGCGGCCCTCTCCAGCACATCGGGCGGTACCAGCCCCTCCAGCTCGGTGCCGCGTTCGCGGGCGAGTATCGCCGTACCCTCTATGGCGATGCCCTTGGAGAGCACGATGGCGTCTCCGGGACGCAGCCCGTCCGGCGTAACCAGGTCTTCCGGTGCCACCTCTCCGAGCATCTGGCCCACGAGGATGGTGTGGTCGATGCCGCCGGCGATCTCGGTGTGCCCGCCACAGAGCGAGATGCCCAGGGTGCCACAAGCGGCGGAAAGATCCGCGAACACCGCCTCGACGTCGTCGAGGCGGGTGTCGCCCGCGGGGAACAGCGCGGTGCAGAGCAGCCATTTGGGCGTGGCACCGGTAGTGGCGATGTCGTTGGCGTTGACGTTCACCAGGTACCAGCCGATCTTGTCGGCGGCGAAGGTGATCGGGTCCGTCTTGGCGACCAGGTAGCGGTCGCCCATGTCGATGACGGCGGCATCGCGCCCGACCCCAGGGCCGAGAACCACGCGGTCGGTGGTGAAGGTGTAGCGGTCGAGCAGGCGCCCGAGTAGCTCATTGGGCAGCTTGCCCGCCGGTAGGGGAGTGCTGGAATCGGTCACTGGGTCTGTTCCTCCGTGGGTGGCGTGCATTCGCGCCCGAGCGGCACCCGACATAAGGCGTCGTCAGCGGTAGACAGCTCGATGCTGGCGGCGGCCGCGAGAGCCAGGCCAGCGGCTACCTCCACGGCCTTCAGGATGCCTGCTGGCACAACACAGGCCGGGTGGGGAAGGCCGGCGCGCGCGGCCTCGAGGACCGCCGGAAGCTCGCCCCGGTAGCTGATCTCGCGCATCGGGTCCACGCGTTGTAGCGGGCCGGCCAGTTCCTGGACGGAGGGGCAGTCGCTGCTGATGCGCAACTCCACTTCGCCGTCCGGCCGCGCTATCGCCTCTACTTTGGTGGTAAAGCCGCAGATGCCGGCATGGATGATGGCTGTGGCCATACAGGGGGCTCCTTATTGAGGGGGCTGCGTTTGTGTCGCGCAATGGTACACCAGAGAAGCGCTGCCCCCCAATGGTGCCAGAGAACTGCACGGGCAGCCGATGGGAAAGGGTGACCGACCGTCAAGCGCCGCCGCTCTGGGCCGAAGTCCAGATTTGCGGGGCGAGGGGAGCGGTGTTAACCTCTGCCCTCGTGTCGCCGGACGGCCAGCATTGACCGAGCCGCGAGCCCAGAGGTGAAAGCCCGCAGCGATCACCCCAGGGACCGACGAACGACCGGGAACGATAGCCCTGAAGCGGCCGAAACCCTGATTTGACAGGACGAGCCACATGGGATAAGATCCCCGGGTCAGTGATGACAAGAACCTTTACAACGAGATTGTACGCGGAGCTCCGCCCCGGCTTGAATAGAGCGAGGGGGCAGGCCCCAAGGGCGAGCCGAGAGTGGCGCGCCGGCGGGCTGAGCGAGGAAGCCGAAAGCCGAACTTGACAGGCTGAAGCGAGCGTGATAATCTCACAACTCCCTGGTCGGGGGCGAGAGCTGGCCGGCAGGGGGGCTAGGAGCGAAGTTGACAGCGCCGCCACCGTGTGGCAGACTGAAAGCGTTCCTGGCAGCGGAAACCTTAACAATCCAGAGTCTGAGCCATACGAACCGGAGCTGGAGCGAAAGTTGACAGCCGGTCGGATGGGTGGCAAGATAGGCGCCCGCACCGAGCGAAAGGCAACTGAGCGAGAGCAAGCGGAGCCCCGAAGAAGGAATTTGACAGGGGTAAGGCGAGCTGGTAGAATGGCTAGGCGCTGGGGGAAAGGTCTCCGGTGCGAGGTCGGGGAGACGAGGGAGCGAAAGCTCCTGAGGGTAAGCCGGCCGAAGCAGAAAGTGAGCACCTTAACAACTGAAGAGTGGTAGGAAACAAGTAGGGCTCTTTACTTGAGTTTTACAAAGCTAAGGAAACTCTTCTTATGGAGAGTTTGATCCTGGCTCAGGATGAACGCTAGCGGCGCGCTTGATCCATGCAAGTCGAACGAACCTACATTCTTCGGAAGGTAGGTTAGTGGCGAACGGGTGAGTAACACGTTGGTGACCTGCCCCTGAGTGGGGGATAACTACCCGAAAGGGTAGCTAATCCCGCATAAGTTCCGGCATTCGTTTGCCGGAGGAAAGGCTTCGGCCGCTCGGGGAGGGGCCTGCGTTGGATTAGCTAGTTGGTGGGGTAACGGCCTACCAAGGCGATGATCCATAGGGGGCGTGAGAGCGTGACCCCCCACACTGGCACTGAGACACGGGCCAGACTCCTACGGGAGGCAGCAGGAAGGAATCTTGCGCAATGGGCGAAAGCCAGACGCAGCGACGCCGCGTGGGTGATGAAGGCCTTCGGGTTGTAAAGCCCTTTTCCGAGGGAAGAGAAGGGACGGTACCTCGGGAATAAGCCTCGGCTAACTACGTGCCAGCAGCCGCGGTAATACGTAGGAGGCGAGCGTTATCCGGATTTACTGGGCGTAAAGAGCGCGCAGGCGGCTACGCAAGTCGTGCGTGAAAGCTCCCGGCTCAACTGGGAGAGGTCGTGCGATACTTCGTGGCTAGAGGTCAGAAGAGGAGAGCGGAATTCCCGGTGTAGCGGTGAAATGCGTAGATATCGGGAGGAACACCAGTGGCGAAGGCGGCTCTCTGGTCTGCACCTGACGCTGAGGCGCGAAAGCGTGGGGAGCGATCGGGATTAGATACCCCGGTAGTCCACGCCGTAAACGATGGATGCTAGGTGTTGGTGGTATCGACCCCATCGGCGCCGTAGCTAACGCGTTAAGCATCCCGCCTGAGGATTACGGCCGCAAGGCTAAAACTCAAAGGAATTGACGGGGGCC
>JAAYAV010000329.1 GCA_012719195.1 Anaerolineae bacterium
AACCTGACCGTCCTCGAGCACTCCTGCGCCACCGACCTGCTGCGCTCCGTCGATGGCGGGGCAGGCGGGGCGATGCTGCTCCGCGATGAGGAGCGACTGTTGGTGGAGGCCGGCGCGGTGGTCCTCGCCACCGGCGGCGCCGGACAGGTGTACGCCACCAATGTGTTCCCGCCCGACTGCACCGGCGATGGTTACGCCCTCGCTTACCGCGCCGGCGCCGAGCTGGCCAACCTGGAGTTCGTCCAGTTGGGGCTCTGCTCGGTGGCCACCGGCCTGGCCATGTCGGGCAGCATGATGCGCGCTCTTCCCCGCCTGGTGAACGAGGAAGGTGAGGAGTTCCTGCTGCGGTACCTCCCGAGTGCCACTCCGGCATCGGAGATGTACGGCGTTCTCTTTCGCAAAGGCGCCAGCTGGCCGGTCTCGGCCGAGCAGCCGAGTCACGTCATAGACATCGCCGTGACATACGAGCGAGCGCGGGGCCGCCGCGTCTACCTCGACTTCTCCGCCAATCCCGAGGCTCTCGACGTCGGGATGCTGCCCGAGTTCGTCCGCTCCTGGTACCGCGATGCTAAGGCCGTGGACCTGGATCGGGAGCCCTACCGCAGCCACCCCCTCGACCGTCTGCTAGCCATCAACCGGCCTTCGGTGGAGTGGCTGCGCGAGCGGGGCGTTGACCTCGTCGCCGGCGACCGAGCCGAGATCGCCCCGGCCGCCCAGCACTTCCAAGGCGGCGTCAAGATCGGCACCGCGGCGCAGACAAGCGTCCTCGGCCTCTTCGCCGCCGGGGAAGTGGCCGGCGGCCAGCACGGCGCCAACCGGCCCGGCGGCAATGCCCTCATGGACGCCCAGGTCTTCGGTCGGATCGCCGGCGAGAGTGCGGCGCGCCTGTCCCAGCGCCGACGGCCTCGGGTCCTGGCCGACTCGGTGGACGAGGCGCACCAACGTCTGGACCAATGTCTCCATGCCGAGACACCGGCGGGTGAGCTGCGCACTCAGGTGCGGTCACTCATGGACCAGTGCTGCGGCGTGGTTCGGACGGAGACGGGCCTGGCGGAGGGACTGGCCGCGCTGGAGTCGCTGAAGCGCCTGACGCCTGCTGCCCGCCATCGCGGGCTTACCTACGCCGTCGAGACCGCAGACCTGCAGCTCGTGGCGGAGATGATCCTCCGCAGCGCCCTCGCCCGCGACGAGAGCCGCGGTCCACACCTGCGCTTCACCCAGTGGGGAGATGTCGCGCCGATCCCAAGTCAGGAGGAGTGGAACCGCTACAGCATCATAGGGCGGGGGCCGACCGGCATGCTTGTCGAGCAGAGGACGCCTGTGAGGCCCGACTAGCGATGGCTTCTCTGATCCGGCCCGCCACTCACGACGACCTTGCCGCTCTGATGGAGCTGTTCCAGCAACTGGACGATCTTCATAGCCGGGAGCTTCCCCAAGTCTTCCGGGAAGCTACGACTTCGGCTCGAAGTGTCGCCGATCTGCAGGGCCTGCTGGCTGATCCTGCCGTGGCGCTGATGGTGGCGGAGCTGGATCATCTAATCGTCGGCCTGGTGCACGTGAAGGAGGTCATGCTGCCCGGCAGCACCTGCTTCCTGCCCGCCCGGTACGCCCAAGTGCGCGACCTGGTGGTGCACGCGGACCATCGCCACCTAGGCCTGGGCGCCGCCCTCATGGCGGAGGCAGAACGATGGGCCGCTTCCCGAGGGATCGGTGAGATTCGTCTGATGGTGTGGGAATTCGCCGGGTCAGCGCTCCCCTTCTACGACTCGCTGGGGTACAGCACGCTCAACCGCACGATGGTCAAGCAATTGGAGAGCAAGTAGCCTTGCCTGGAACCAACGCCCCGATTCGGGCGATGCTGATCTCTAAGGCCTACGTCTCGGTCGAGTATCGCCGCAAAGCCGAGCTGCTGGCCGCCGGGGGCCTGGACCTAACCCTGGTGGCGCCTCCCTCCTGGAAGGACGAACGGGGCGACAGCCGCCTGGAGCCAGGCGAAGCCCGCGGCTACCGCCTGGAGGTGCTGCCGCTCGCCCTCAATGGACACTTCCACCTGCACTGGTTCCGCGGCCTGGACGGCCTCATCCGCCGGCTCAGGCCGGAAATCGTTCACATGGAGGAGGAGCCCTACAACGTCGCTACCGCCCTAGCCCTGCGGGCCGCTCAGCAGGCCGGGGCTCGGAGCGTCTTCTTCACCTGGCAGAACCTCAACCGGCGCTACCC
>JAAYAV010000330.1 GCA_012719195.1 Anaerolineae bacterium
CTGGCTCTGGCAGCCGCTCTGGCCCTCGAGGGCTGGGACGGCGTGCTGGTGGCCACCCTGGCCACCGACGGTACCGACGGCCCCACCGACGGCGCCGGCGGAATCGTCGACGGCGATAGCGCCGCCCGCGCGCGTGACCTGGGGCTGGATCCGGCCGCCTACCTGCGAAACAATGACTCCTACCACCTGCTTCAGAAGACCGGCGAGCTCGTGATCACCGGTCCCACCAACACCAATGTGAACGACTTGCTCTTCATCGTGGCCTACTGATAGGGGGCGGCAGATGTACGATACTGCTCTTCTTGATGACGCCCAAGAGCGGGTAGCCGCGCTGAAGACGGCCGACATCGTGATCGGCCTGGTCAGCTACCGCAACGCTCGCACCATCGGGGCGATCACCAAGACCATCGCGCAGGCGCTAACCCAGCACCTGCCCGGCATGCGGACGGTGCTCGTCAACGTGGACGCGGCATCCTCCGATGGTACTGCCCATTCGTTCCTCCGGGCACGCATTCCCGCCGGCGTGGAGCGTTTCAGCACCGGCTACCGCGGCCTCACCGGGGCCGGAAGCGCCACCCGCGCCGTCTTCGAGATCGCGGCGCGCCTCGATGCCCGGGCCTGCCTGGTGCTCGACTCCGGCCTCACCGGCCTCGGCCAGCGGGATGTGCTCGCCCTCCTAGAGCCCATACTGCAGGGCCGGGTGCACCTGGTGCTGCCCGTTCATCAGTGGTCCTTCGTAGATGCCGCTCTCGACGACCTGATCATGCACCCTATGGTACGGTTGATGTACGGGCGCGACGTCCGCCGGCCCATGTCGGGCGGCTGGGCGGTCTCCGGGAAGCTAGCCATGGCTTACTCGGAGCAGGACGTGTGGGAGACCGACGCCGCCCGGGGTGGGCTCGACTTGTGGCTGCTGGTGATGGCTCTGGCGGGAGACGTCCCTCTGATACAGGTGCCATCTTGCCCCAAGGCCCTCACCCTCACTTTCGGCACCACCGCGTATGACCAGCGCTTCACCCACTCCATCAGCACCCTGCTGCGACACCTCGGGTCGCATCAGCGCGTCTGGCGCTCGGCCTGCGCCACCCAGCCCGCACCGTCTGCCGGCCCGCCGCCGCCGGTGGTGGAGCCGACCACGCGCCCAACCGAGGAGTTCTGGGGCGCCATGAGGACCGGCTCGCGCTCCTGGCGGCGCATCCTTCGCCGCATTCTGTCGGCCGACAACCACGCCGACCTCCTGCGCCTGATCCAGGTCGATGACCCCTCCGAGCTGGAGTTTGATACCGACCTCTGGGCGCGCATCGTGCTGGACTTCGGCCTGTGCTTCAACAAGGCCGAGCTCGACCCGGATAAGGTGGCCGCCAGCCTGACCGTACCCTACTTCGCCCGCTGTCTGGCTCTGTGGAACCAGCTAGACCGCCAGGGGCTGTGCGCTTACGATGCCCTCATCGAAGAACAGGCGCTGGCCTTCGAGCGGGCCAAGCCCTACTTCGCCCAGCGGTGGGACAGTTACGTCGCCTGGGTGCCCGATACACCGGTGCGCTGAACCGGACAGACCTCAGCCCAGCATGGACATGATCCGTCCGCGATTTCGGAGAGTAGTTGATGCCGAGTAACGACAAGCCCCACATTGCGGGCCCGGGGGACGCCGCCCCGGTTGCCCACACCTTACCCATTGCCGAGACCGCCGTCCTCCTCGGGACGGACGTCAACCGCGGGCTCTCGGCCGCTGAGGCGTCCACTCGCCTCTCCCAGTTCGGGCCCAACGAGCTGCAGGAAGCGCCACGGCCTGGGCTCTGGCAGTTGCTGCTCCGCCAGTTCAAGAGCTTCCTGGTGATAATCCTGGTGGTGGCCTGCGTCATCTCCGTCCTGCTGGGCGAGTGGATCGACGCCATCGCTATCCTCACCATCGTCGTCCTCAACTCCGTGCTCGGAGTGGTGCAGGAGTCGCGCGCCGAGGAAGCACTGGCGGCCCTCAAGAAGATGGCCGCCCCGGACGCCAACGTCATTCGGGACGGCCACGCCCTCACCATCCCCGCGTCCGAGCTGGTGCCGGGAGACGTGGTGCTCCTGGAGGCAGGCGACTTCGTGCCCGCTGACGTCCGGCTCATCGAGGTGGCCAATCTCCGGGTAGATGAGTCGGCGTTGACGGGCGAGTCGGTGCCGGTGGAGAAGGACCCCAAGGCCCTGGCGGACAACAACGCTGCTCTGGGTGACCGCCACAGCATGGGGTTCCTGGGCACTACCGTCGTCTATGGGCGCGGGCGAGGCATGGTGATCAGCAC
>JAAYAV010000331.1 GCA_012719195.1 Anaerolineae bacterium
CAGTTGGACGGGCCGGTGCACGAGGTGCTGCCCCTGGAGCCGCTGGCGGACAAGTGGCGCGCCTTCGGCTGGGCGGTGCTGGAGATCAACGGACACAACGTGCGGCAGATCCTGGAGGCCCTCGACCACGCCGCCCTCATCCACGACCGACCCACGGTGATCATCGCCCGTACCACCAAAGGGCGGGGCTGCA
Source organism: Anaerolineae bacterium (assembly GCA_012719195.1). Lineage (GTDB taxonomy): Bacteria > Chloroflexota > Anaerolineae > DRVO01 > DRVO01 > Ch71. The sequence continues at coordinate 194 of JAAYAV010000331.1, forward strand.
GCTTCATGGAGGGGCAGGCGGCTTGGCACGGGCGCGCCCCCACCGACTTCGAGCTGACCTGCGCCCTGGAGGAACTGGGCCATGCCGAGTAGCGCAGTGGTAGAGATGCGGGAGGCCTACGGCAAGGCCCTGGCCGACTATGCGGCAGTGAATGAGAGAGTGGTGGCGCTGGACGCCGACGTGTCCGCGTCCACCCGCAGCCGCTACTTCGGGGAACGGTTTCCGAGCCGGTTCTACAACGTGGGCATCACTGAGGCGGCCATGGTGGACGTGGCCGCCGGGCTGGCGCTGGGCGGGCAGATACCCTTCGTGCACACTTTCGCCTTCCTGCTGTCGCTGCGGGCCGCCGAACAGGTGCGCACGTGCGTCGCCTATCCGCGCGCGAACGTGAAGTTGGTCGGGGCGTACGCCGGCCTCTCCGACAGCAAGGACGGACCGACGCATCACAGCATCTGCGACCTGGCGGTGATGCGGGCCCTGCCTAACCTGACGGTGGTGGTGCCGGCCGACGCCGGAGAGGCGGCCGCCTGCTTGCCGCTGGTGGCCGAGCACGAGGGGCCGGTGTACCTGCGGCTGAGCCGGGCGGCCGTGCCCAACCTGGTGCCGGAGGGAGCGCCCTTCGAGCTGGGGAAGGGCCGGGTGTTAAGGGAGGGGAGGCACGTCGCCATCATCAACTGCGGCGTGTTGCTGGGACGGTGCCTGCGAGCGGCAGACGAGCTGGCTGCCGCCGGCATCGACGCCACCGTCGTCAACATGCCTACTCTGAAGCCACTGGACGAGGACCTCCTGCTGCAGGTGGCAAGCAGCGGGGCGGTGGTGACGGTGGAGGAGCACACGGTGGTGGGTGGTCTGGGGGGCGCGGTGGCCGAGGTTCTGTCGCGGCGGTGCCCGACGCGGATGGCGATGGTGGGCATTCAGGATACCTTCACCGAGACCGGCCCATACGAAGAGTTGCTGGACCGCTGGGGCATGGGCGTGGCCGACGTCATGGCCGCGTGCCGCCGAGCGCTAGGCTAGCGCGGGAACCGGCGACGCCCCCGACGTGCCGCCTCACTGGTGACTGACAGGGTGCGAGGAGGGTAGACGATGACGGAGGAGGTCGGCCCCCGCTTCCGCGGTCCGCTCCGTGCGAGCGAAGTCAATCCGCGCTACTTCACCGACGAGCGGGGCGAGGCGATCTACCTGACCGGCTCGCACACCTGGGCTAACCTGGTGGACATCCGTCGTCCCGGCGACCCGCCCTTCGACTATCAGGAGTACCTGGACTTCCTCACCTCGCACGGGCACAACTTCGTGCGGATGTGGACCTGGGACCACTCCGAGTTGGCCCCCTGGACTGACGAGCTGCTGCACTTCGATCCCCTACCTCAGGCGCGCACCGGCCCCGGCCTGGCCCGCGACGGCAAACCCAAGTTCGACCTGGGCCGGTGGAACCAGAGCTACTTCGATCGGCTACGGGAACGGGTGCGGCAGGCGGGCGAACGTGGCATTTACGTTTCCATCATGCTGTTCGAGGCCTGGTGTCTCCGCAATGCCCGCCCCGGCTGCGATCCCTGGCTGACGCACCCCTTCCACCGGGACAACAACGTCAACGGGGTGGACGGCGACCCCAACGACG
>JAAYAV010000332.1 GCA_012719195.1 Anaerolineae bacterium
GCCTCGTGGAGCAGGCCCGCAGCCACACGCCCCAACTGGCGGTCAACGTGGTCGCGCACTTCCGCGGCCTGATGGGCGAGTTCGACAAGCACCCCGTGGGCGCTCTCCTCCCGCGGCACGGTGTCGTTGTCGCCGCGCACGACCTCCTTGAGGCTTTCGATACTCTGGAGCGGCTAGAGAACAACGCCCGCTGCATCATCGGGCAAGCGGCTCTGGCAGGCTCCCGCTCGTGAACACCGCCCCGGCAGCCCCCGTCCTCACCGTCACCCCCAACACCGCCCTGGACCGCTGCCTGCTCGTGCCCGACTTCGCCCTCGGGAAGACGGTAGTCGCCAAGGACGCCACGCTTGCCATGGCGGGGAAGCCGGCCGACGCCTCACTGGTGCTGGCGCGCCTGGGCGTGCCGTCCATTGCCACCGGTTTGATCGGGGGCAAGAGCGGCGCTCGTATGGTGCGGATGCTGGAGCGCGACGGGGTGGACTGCCGCTTCTTGCGCTGCCCCGGCCGCACCCGCGTCAACGCGGTGATCATCAAGGAAGGAACCGGCCTCCAGGGCACCGTGACCGTTCCCTCGCTGCACCCACGACAGGAAGACGGCGAGCGGCTGCTGGAGCACGTGCGCTCGCTACTGCCCGGGCGCCGCTGGCTCGTGCTCGGCGGCAGCCTGCCCGAGGGTGTGGCGCCCGACCTGTACGTCCGCATGATCGAGGCCGCCCACGAGCACGGCGTCCGCTCCCTGCTCGATGCCAGCGGACAGACGCTGCTCAACGGGCTGCCGGCCCGCCCGGCTATCATCAAGCCCAACCAGGTCGAACTGGGCGCCGCCCTGGGCCGCACTCTGCGCACACCGGTGGAAGTGGTAGACGCCGCTCGTCAGCTCTGCGGCGAGCGCGGCCTGGAGGTGGTGGTGGTCACGCTGGGTGCGGAGGGGAGCATCTGCGTCACGCCCACCGAGGCCTGGCGCATCCCGCCGGTGCCGGTCGAGGTGATCAACACCGCCGGGGCCGGTGACGCCTTCGGGGCCGGGCTGATCAAAGGATTGCTGGAGGGACTGGCCCTGCCGGAGGCACTGGCCTGGGGCACCGCCGCTGCCAGCGCCGTCCTGCTCACTCTGGGTACGGCCGATTGCCGCCCGGAGGATGTCACCCGCCTGCTGCCGCGCGTGCGCGTGGAACCCATCGTCTAGAACGCGGAGGGAAGCCATGAGAGCCGCTCTACTTCATCGCCCCGGCGAACTGGAGATCGTCACCCGGGACCGACCCACCATCGAGCCCACCCAGGCGCTGGTGCGCATCCGCGCCGGCGGCATCTGCGGGTCGGACGTGCACGCCTATCGAGGCGCGTCTGCCTTCCAGAACTACCCCGGCATTCCCGGGCACGAAGTGGCGGGCGAGGTGGTGGAACTGGGCTCCGCAGTGACCGGGCTATCCCTGGGCGACCACGTGGTGCTCGATCCAATGCTCCGCTGCGGCCACTGCTATCCCTGTCGCCTCGGCCGCTACAACTGCTGCACCAGCCTGAAGGTCATGGGCGTGCACACCGACGGCGGCTTTCGCGACTATCTGGCCGTGGACGCCGGGCAGTTGGTGCCCATCTCGGCCTCCGTGCCCTTCGACACTGCCGTGCTGGTGGAGCCCCTGTGCATCGGGGCTCAGTCCGTCAGTCGCGGGCGCGTGTCCTCCGAGGACTCGGTGCTTGTTCTCGGCGCGGGGACGATCGGCCTGGCCGCTCTGCTCCTGGCGCGGCAGGAAGGCGCTCGGGTGGCCAGCTTGGATGTGGTGCCGGAGAAACTGGCGGTGGCGCGGAGCCTGGGCGCCGACCTGACCATTGACCCCAACAACGACAACGTAGAGCAGGCGCTCAATGAGTGGACGGGCGGAGATGGCCCCTCCGTGGTCATCGAGGCGGTGGGGTCGCCCCGAACCACCCGGGCCGCGCTGGACTACGTCAGCCCGGCGGGACGGGTCGTGATCGTCGGCATCACGACGGAGGAAGTGCCCTTCCCCATTCCCATGCTGGTGCGGAAGGAGATGGACATCATTGCGTCTCGCAATAGCCGCGAGCAGTTCCGCCGCGTCGTCCCCCTGGTGGAAAGCGGCGCCATTGACCCGCGCCCGCTTGTTTCCCACCGTCTACCCCTAGATGAGTTCCAGGCGGCCCTGGACCTCATCCGCACGGAGCCGCACCGCACGCGGAAAGTCCTGCTGACCTTCGACTAGCGACCCGTATCCGGTAGCGCCGTTACTCCCAGGTGAAGCGCCGGGTGAAC
>JAAYAV010000333.1 GCA_012719195.1 Anaerolineae bacterium
CCATGGGGATGTCCGTCCCGGCCATGCCGGAGGACGTCATCCTGGAGACCATCGAGGCCTACGCGAATGCGGCGGCCTTCGCCAAGTTCTGCGGATTCGGGCTGGTGACCATCCACGCCGGGCACGGTTGGCTGCTCAATCAGTTCCTGGACCCCAAGGTGAACGATCGTAAGGACAAATGGGGTGGCAGCCTTGAAAATCGTTGTAGATTGTTGCTCTCCATCATAGAAAGCATCAGAAGGCTCTGCGGCGCCAAGTACCCCATCGACGTGCGCATCAGCGGCTCTGCCTGCTATGAGGGCGGCTACGGCATCGAAGAGGGCATCGAGATAGCCAAGCAGCTGGACGGCAAGGTGGATCTCATCCACGTCTCGGCGGGCAGCCATGAGGTGCCCGAGGTCTTCACGGTGACGCACCCCAGCATGTTCCTGCCCGACGGCGCCAACGTCCATCTGGCGGCGGAGATCAAGAAGCACGTCAAGACTCCCGTGGGCACGGTGGGTGCGCTCAACGACCCGGAGATGATGGAGGAGATCATCGCCTCCGGCAAGGCCGACGTGGTGCTGACCGCGCGGGCCATGATGGCCGACCCCGAGCTACCCAAGAAAGCGCGGGCCGGCAAGACCGACGAGATACGGCCGTGTATCCGGTGTTTCGAGTGCTTCGCCGGCATTACTACCAAGCGCCAATACCGCTGCGCCGTGAACCCCGAGATCGGCTTCGAGCAGGACGTGAGACACGCATTACCGGCGGCCCGGCCAAAGACGGTGCTGGTGGCAGGGGGCGGCGTGGCCGGCATGCAGGCGGCTCTGACCGCCGCGGAGCGCGGTCATAAGGTGATCCTATGCGAGCAGGCCGGCCGCCTGGGCGGGGTGCTGAGGTGTGAGGAGAAGGTGCCTTTCAAGCGGCTGCTCTCTGACTACTTGGACTACCAGGCCCGGATGATCGCCCGGGCGCCCATCGACGTGCGGCTCAACACCGTGGTGACGCCGGAGGTCGCTGAGGCGATCGACGCCGACGTCATCCTAGCGGCGCTGGGTGCGCGGCCCTGCGTCCCGCCGATCCCAGGCATCGACGGCCCGAACGTGCTGGGGGCGGAGGAGGCGTATCTGCACCCGGAGCGGGTCGGCGCCGCGGCCCCGGGCGCGGGTGCGAGCGGCGCGTCGAGCGCGGCGGCCGGTGCTGGCGCTAACGCGGGGCGGGGCCCGGGCGCCGCAGGCGCCAAGGCCGATGCTGCTGGTGCGGTCACCGGTGCCGGCTTCAAAGTAATCGTCCTCGGCGGCGGTTTGGTGGGCATCGAGCTGGCGATCTTCCTCTCAGGCCTCGGGCACCAGGTGACCATCCTGGAGATGATGGATGCTCTCAGCGACGGCGGCAATCCCGTGCACGGCTTGGCTTTGATCAACGAGATCAAGCGTTACGCCATCCAAGTATCAACCTCAACCAGAGCCAGAGAAATCACCGCCGAGGGCGTTATCGGCGAGTACGTGGGCGATGCCTGCACGCTGCCGGCCAGCCCCACGGTGCAGCAGGCCGTGCTGCAGTCGAACAGCTTCGGCAGGGTAGTGAGGTCGGACGCTGAGGTGGGGAGCCGCAAGCTCTA
>JAAYAV010000040.1 GCA_012719195.1 Anaerolineae bacterium
ACTGGGTGCAGGCGCACTAGCGATACCGCGGGCCCGAGCCCTAGTCGGCTCGGACCCGCCCCTCCTCCTGCTAGGCGGTCCAGTCCAGTACCGCGCCCATCAGACGGGTGCGATCCTCCCAGAGCGCCTCGAATGCTCTCGGACCCTCGTCGCCGGTGAACCGGTGAGTGATCAACCCGCTGACCTGCACCTCACCCGCCGCCACCAAGTCGAGGAACAGCTCCCGGTCTCGCTCGAGCGTCCACACGTTGTAGGGAGTCTCCACCGGCGTGTGGGTGCTGTTGTGCGCCCCGATCACGTGCAGGCCGTTGGTGTGCACTTCGTCGTGGAAGTCGATCTCCGTCACGCCCCGGGGTGACCCAAGTAGGATCACGCGCCCAAGCCGGCGAGGCAGCCGCATCAGGGGCGGAATGACCTTGGCGCTGCCGGTGACCTCGAAGACGGCGTCGGCCATGCGGCCTTTGGTGATGGCGCGCACGTCCGCCTCCGCCTGGGCAGCGTCCAGGGCCAAGGTATGAGTCGCGCCCTGCGCTTTGGCGAACTCGAGCCTTCCCGCCGCCAGGTCAAGCGAGATGACGGGCCAGGCCCCGTTCATGCGCGCAAAGCGGGTCGCCAGGACGCCGACCAGCCCCGCTCCGCAAACAACCACGCTCTCCCCCACCTGTAGCCGGGCCAGCCTCACTCCGTTCAGGCTGATCACACCGAGCGTACAGAAAGTGGCATCCTCATCGGACACGGCGTCGGGTACGGGCTGCACCAGGCCCGCCTTCTGCAGCACCAGGGAAGCGTGGCCGCCGTGGCTGACAACGCGCTGGCCCACCTCCAACCCGGTGACCTCCGGTCCGACGGCCGCCACTGTGCCCACGTTGCTGTACCCCGGCCGCCAGGGGTAGCGGACGTACTGCGCCCAGCGCGACCCCGGCCGCACGTCGCCGCCGAATGCCGATAGCTCGGTCCCGGTGCTGATCAGACTACAACGGCTCCGGACGAGCACCTCACCCGGCCCGGGGTCCGGCAGATCCCACTCCTCGATCGCTACCTGCCTCGCTCTCGCAAACACCAACCCCCTTGTCTGAGGCATGATCCCTCCCCTGCCGCGCTCTAGATGGCGGATCCGGCCGCATCATACACTGTCGTCGCCCGCCCGGTAAGGTCCCCACTCCCCCTGCCGGCGTGCTACACTACCATCACAACGTCATGGAACCGGAGAGGGCAGATATGGTTACTCACCGTCGCCTGGCTGACTTCCACGCCGTACTGGCCATCCACCACGGAATGGACATCCGCCGCGAGGAGTACCTTGACCACATGACCTTCCGCGCGAACCGTCGCCCTCTCTTCACCGAGATCTTCGGTCCCCTTCTCGGGCTCAAGGAAGAATGGGCAGAGCAGGGCGCTAGCCCGGGCGAGATCGACATGTCGGCCTTCCGTTATCGCCGCCCGCTCTTCGGTCCGGTGCCGGTGAACACCGGCTGGGCTCACCCCTATCCGGAGGAGATCCTCGAAGAGACGGACGAGTTCGTGGTTGCTCGCGACCATTACGGCCGCCGCGTGCGTCTCAGCAAGCTGGCCGCCACGCTCGCCCTCCCCATGGACCACCCCGTGAAGACCATGGACGACTGGCTTCGCCTCAAGCACCACTATGAGTACTCGGAGGACCGCCTGGCAGGGGACTGGGAGC
>JAAYAV010000334.1 GCA_012719195.1 Anaerolineae bacterium
CACCGATAGTCGCGGCCGCTTCCGGCAGTGGCGGCAACTGCGGGCGCTCCCCCATTGGGGCCAGCAGGTCACGCTCGTATCCGACGCCACCCCTAAGGAGTACCTTGCCTACCTCTAGCTCTCCGGCGTCCACCGCATCACTACCGGCCGGGAGCGAGTGGATCTGAGGGCGGCGCTGGAGGCGCTGGCGGAACGCTTCGGGGTGAGGCTTGTTCACGTGGACACCGGCGGCAGCCTGGGCGGCGCGCTCCTCAATGCCGGTCTGGTGGACGAGATCAGTCTGGTGGTATCGCCCCACCTGGTCGGGGGCGAAACCGCGCCCACCCGGTTCCGCGCCGTCAGCGACGGCCCGCGAGCGCTGGAACTGGAGCACGCGGAATCGCTTGATAGTGGGGAGGTCTGGTCGCAGTATCGGCTGCTGCCGGCGCAGTAGATCACGATCGGACGCACGACAAGGGCGCGCTCCCGCAGTGTGGGAGCGCGCCCCTCTACGTCCGTGGAGCCCGGCTACAAAGCGAGCAGCGGGCTCTCTATGAAGTGCACGAGACGCTGAAGGAACCGCGCCGCCGGCGCTCCGTCCACCAAGCGGTGATCGGCCGTCAGGCTGAGGACCATCATGGGCCGGGCGACTATCTTGCCCTTGCGCACCACCGCGCGCTCGGCAATCCGCCCCACACCTAGAATGGCCACCTCGGGCACGTTGATGATGGGCGTGAAGGCGTCTATGCCGAACATGCCCAGGTTGGAGATGGTGAACGTGCCGCCGGACATCTCATCCGGCAGCAGTTGCCCGGCCCGTGCCCGGGTCACCAACTCCGCCGCTCCGGCCGCGATCTCATTCACCGACATCCGCTGCACGTCCCGCAACACCGGCACGACCAATCCCCGCGGCGAATCGACGGCCACCCCGATGTTGATGGAGGCTGAGCGCACAATCTCATTGCCTTCCAGATGCGCGTTCAGGTCAGGATGCTCGCGCAGCGCCACCACCAACAGCCGCGCCAGCAGGTCGTTGAACGAGGGTACTGGCTCGCCTTCCTTGGCCGCCGCCTTCGCCGCCTTGCGCCACTTGAGGAGCGCAGAGGCATCAGCCTCCGCCGTCAGAGTGTAGGAGGCGGTGGCGTCTACGCTCGCCTTCATCCGCTCGGCGATCACCGCGCGGACTCCCGCCAGGGGAGCGCGCTCGGCCGGCGCGGCGGGCGTCTCCGCCAAGGCCGGTGCGGCGCCAACCACTCCCATGACGTCGGCGGCGGTGACGCGGCCCGTGCCGGCCGCCGCCACCTCCGTCAGGTCGAGTCCCAGGCCCGCCGCCGCCGCTCGTGCGGCCGCGGTGGCCTTCGGGGAACTCTGCAGGTAGGCCTGGATGTCCCGTTCGACTATCCGCCCGTCCGGGCCGCTGCCCACGACACTCTTCAGGTCCACCGCCTCCAGCCGGGCCAACCGGCGAGCCCGCGGGCTGGCGAAGCGCCTTTCACCCGCCTCCTCGTCCGAGTCGACGGTTCGCGCCGGCTCAGAAGCCGCCGCCGGCACTTCCGCCACCGGCTCGGCCGTGGCCGGAGCCGCCGCCTCGGTGGAGCCCTCGGCGAGGAAGGCCGATATGTCCTCGTCCGCCGCCGCGATCACCCCCACCCGCGAGAGAATGGGCGCTGTCGCTCCCTGCGGAACGAGGATCTTGCGCAGCACGCCACTGCTCGGCGCGTTTGATTCCAGCACTGCCTTGTCGGACTCGATCTTGAAGAGGGGATCCCCTCGGCGGACGGACTGGCCTTCCTGCACCAGCCACTCGGCGATGACACCGTGCTCCATCGTCTGCCCCAGCTTGGGCATTATGACTTCCGTGGCCATACCTATCTCCTACCGGATCGCCTTGCGGACGGCAGCGGCGATTCGCTCGGCGTTGGGGATGGCCGCGTCTTCCAACGTTTCGGACATGGGCACAGGCACATCGGCGCCACAGACCCGCTCGATGGGGGCGTCCAGCCAGTCGAAGGCCGCCTCGTTGATGAGCGCCACCAGTTCGCTGGTGAAGGCGTTGGTCTTGTACGCCTCCGTGACCACCACCAGGCGCCCGGTCTTCTTGACCGACGCCACGATGGTGTCCAGGTCAAGCGGCTTGAGGCTGCGCGGATCGATCACCTCGACGCTGATGCCGTCCTCGGCCAGCTGCTCCGCCGCCGCCAGCGCCTCGTGCACCATCCGCGAGTAGGCCACCACGGTGACGTCCGACCCTTCGCGCTTCACGTCGGCAACGCCGAGCGGCACGATGTAGTCCTCTTCCGGCACCGCGCCCTTCACCCGGTAGAGCATCTTGTGCTCGATGAACATGACCGGGTTGTCCTGGCGCATGGCGGCCTTCAGTAACCCCTTGGCGTCATAGGGCGTCGAAGGCATGACCACATAGATGCCCGGGAAGTGCATCCACAGTGCCTCCAGGCTCTGCGAGTGGTGGGCGGCGATGCTGCGCCCGGCCCCGCCCTCGGTGCGGACAACCAGGGGCACGCTGGTCTTGCCCCCGAACATGTAGCGGTTCTTCGCCCCCTGGTTGGCGAGTTGGTCCATGGCCAGCGGGGTGAAGTCAACGTACATGATCTCGATCACCGGCCGCAGCCCGGTCATGGCCGCGCCGACCCCGGCGCCGGCGATCCCCGCCTCAGAGATGGGGGTGTCCCGCACGCGTTCGCCGCCGAACTCCTGGTAGAGTCCCTTCGTGGCCGCATAGGCGCCGCCGTACAGCCCCACGTCCTCACCCATGATGTAGACGCGCTCGTCCCGCTTCATCTCCTCTCGGAGGGCAGCATTCAGAGCCTCACCGTAGGTGATCACCGGCCCACCTTCGCCCTTGTGGACGAGCGCTCGCAGTTCGGCGTCGCGGCGCTTGTCCGCCTCGGTGAAGGGCAAGGGCGCATACACGTCCTCGTACAGCTCCGAAGGCGATGGCATCGGGCTCGCCAGAGCGAAGTCCACCGACTTCTGGATAGCCTGCTCCGCAAGCTGCTCCACCTGGTCCAGTTCTTCCTGCGTGGCAACCCCTTCTGCCGCCAGCAGCTTGGCGAAGCGGTAGATGGGGTCGCGATCGCGCCAAGCCTGTTCCTCGTCCTTCGTGCGGTAGGCGCGAGGGTCGCTTCGCGAGTGGCCATAGTAGCGGTAGGTCTTGCACTCGATCAGGCTGGGGCCCTCTCCTCGGCGCGCCCGCTCCACCGCCAAGGCCACCGCTTCTTTCACCGCCAGCACGTCCATGCCGTCGATGATGACGCCGGGCATATCGTAAGCGCTTGCTCGCTGCGCCACGTCGGGGCAGTTGGAGGCGTTGCAGAAGGGTACGGACATGCCGTAGAGGTTGTTCTCACAGATGTAGACCACGGGAAGCTTCCAGGTGGACGCCATGTTGAGCGACTCGTGGAAGTTGCCCGTGTTGCTGGCGCCATCTCCGAAGAAGCACAGCACCACCTGATCGGTGCCGCGCATCTGCGTCGAGAGGCCCGCACCGGTCGCCACGGGGATGTTCCCACCCACGATGCCGGTGGCGCCCAAGTTGCCCTTGGACACGTCGGCAATGTGCATGGAGCCGCCGCGGCCCCGGCAGTAGCCGGTCGCCCGACCAAACAACTCCGCCATCATGCGATTGAGGTGTTCCTGCTTCGCCTCGGCTCCCTTGGCGTGCATGTCCCCATGCGCGTGGCAGTGGCCATGGCCGCGGTGGGTGCTGGTGATGAAATCGTTCTCGCCGATGGCAGACATGGCGCCCACCGCCACCGCTTCCTCCCCGGCGTAAAGATGCGAGGCGCCCTTTATGATATCGCGACCGAGAAGGTCGTAAACGGTGTCCTCGAAGATGCGAATCTCCCACATCCGGCGCAGCATGTCCAGCAGGTCCGCCTTTGGGGGCAGGTCCACGCTGGCAGAGTCGCTCTGAACAGACACTTCGCTCATTCCTTGAGCCTCCCTATGCTAGTCAGTTCCGCCGGTGGTCTCGGGCCAGTTGCCGGCCGAGAGCGAGCGGTAGCTCTGAATCACCATGTCACTCAGCTGAGATCCCGGCTCGATGCCGCTGACCTGCTGCAGCACCACCTCGATGGGCCGTTCGCGCAGCAGGCTCTGGAGCCGCTGGGCGCTCTCGTCCTCGGCCGGGTCGAACAGCAGCCCGGCGGCGATGCCCCAGGCCAATGCCGTCGGCCGGCCGCCGGTCTCCACCACCAGCCGCGCCGCCCCGGCGAGGCGATCCTCGGGCCCGAGCTTGCGGATGGGATCGCGTCCCAGGCGGAATATGGTATCGCCCAGGCGATGATTGCGGAAGCGTAGCAGCAGGTCCTGGACGTGGGCGTACTGCTCGGCGGGGTTGATGCCGTGCCGCCGCACCAGCGCGTCACTGGACTCCTCCATTGCCTGCTCCGTCAACCCGCGCACCAGCGGGTCGTTCAGGGCCTGGTAGCCGTACTCGTAGCCGTTCAGGTAGCCCAGGTAGGCGATCATGGCGTGGCCGGCGTTGTGGGTGAACAGCTTCTGATCCACGTAGGCGGCGAAGTTGTCCCGCGCCTCCATGCCCACCACGTCCGGAATCTCACCCCGGAAGCGATCCCGATTGACCGGCAGCACCTTGTACGGCTCCGCCATGATGAGGGAAAGATCCTGCTCGCTGATCTCCTTCGGAATCAGGGGAACCATGCGGCCGATGACGGCGTCCACCAGGCCGACCTGTTCCTGCAGGAAGGCGCGCCCCTCCTTGGACAGGTGCGGACGGAGCATCTCGGCGAAGAGGTCGGGAGCGTTGCGCAGATTCTCGCAGATGATGAGGTTGAGCGGTCCTCTACCGGCCAGCCGGCGCTGCTCCAGGCCGGCCGCCACCGTCGGCGCCAGCTTGGGCAAGGCGCCCACACCTACAGCGGTCGCCGCCAGGTCGCACTCGGCGACGGCCTGCGCCACCACCTCGCGATCGAACGACGACACGGCGCTCACGCCGCTGATCTCCAGTTCCTCCACCTTCGAGTCGGTGACCAACTGCAGGGTGTAGCTTCCTCTCTCAGCGAGCGCCCGCACCAGCGGCTCGTAGACGTCCACAAAGAGGACCCGGTAGCCGGACTCCGACAACAACTGCCCGAGGAACCCGCGCCCCACATTCCCGGCGCCGAAGATCACGCCGCGCCGCTCTCGACTCATCCTTGCCTCCCGGCCACGGCCGGCTCCCTTGAAGTCGGACCTGTCTCCGTCTGACGCCTCGCCTCGCGCGCCGTCGCCACCCCCAGCGCCACCACCAACCACAGGAGCGTGGCGGCATGCGGGAAGGTCAGGTTGAACAGGTAGTGGTCCAGCACTCCGGCAACCAGCCCGGCCGCCACCGCCGTCAGCGTGCCCAGCACCATGGACTCCAACTCAGGATCAACTCCCCGCACCAGGCGGCTAGCGGGCCAGACGTGCAGGAAGTAGGTCAGCATGGTGAGCAGGAACACGCTCACCCCTACTAGCCCCATCTCCTCGGCGATCAGTAGGTAGAGGTTGGAGACGCCCAAGTAGATGTCTACGTCCGGCACGCCGGTGAAGCCGACGCCGAACCAGGGGTAACGCGAGATCAGCAGAAGCGCGTCCTTGTACTCTCCGAAACGCATCTGCGTGGCCAGGTCCTGGCCACGGATGCCTTCAATGAAGTGCTGTACGTAGTCGCGCGTCATCGGCAGGACCAACACCAAGAGCGC
>JAAYAV010000335.1 GCA_012719195.1 Anaerolineae bacterium
ATCGAGAAGGGGAGGCTGAGCGCCAGCAGCGAACTGGCGGGCATGGCCGGCGACAAGGGGTGCACACCGGTGCAGCTTGCCCTCGCCTGGCTTCTCTCTCAGGAGCAGGTCATCACCATCCCGGAGTCCAAGAACCGCTCGCATCTGGAGGAGAACCTGGGTGCGCTAGAGGTTGAGCTCAGCGCGGAAGAGAAGGGGGAACTGGACCGACTAGCATCCTAGGTCCGCCGGGGCTGAACGAGTACAGCCCCTTGTCATTCGTGTCGGGTGCGACCAAAATGCCCGGCGGCCGGGGTGGTGATGTGATCTCGGTGCATGCAATGACACCCACAGAAGGCAGGAGTTGACGGTACGTGAAAGTCTACATGGGAACGGATGTGGAAGGGTGCGCCGGGATTGTCGGCTTTGAGACGCAGAGCTACGGCGAGGCCAAGTACTACGAGCAGACGAAGCGGATTGCCACCCTGGAAGTGAATGCGGCGGTGGAGGGGCTGGTGTCCGAGGGCGTGGACGACGTTCTGGTGAGCGACGGCCACGGGCCGGGAGGCCTGTCTTGGGAGGACCTGCACCCGGCGGCGAAGCTGCTTCATGGCCGGCCGGTGGCACCGCGTTCGGTGCGGGACGCGGTGGCGCGCGCATATGACGTCTGCATGATCATCGGCCAGCACGCCCTGGCGGGGACGGCGGACGGTACCCTCAACCACACCCAGAGCAGCAGGGCGGTCGACTACTACCGACTCAACGGCAAGCCCATCGGCGAGATCGCTCAGTTCGCTCTCTACCAGGGGGCGCTGGGGCTGCCCTTCATCTTCCTCAGCGGCGACGAGGCCGCCTGCCGGGAGGTGGAGGAGCTGATACCGGGCGTCACAACGGCGGCGGTGAAGAAGGGGCTGAGCCGGCAGTCGGCCATCTCGCTGTCCCAAGCGGAGGCGCACCGTCGCATCCGCGAGGGGGCAGCGGAGGCAGTGCGGAAGCAGCGGGAGAACCCGCTACCGCCCTTCACCCTGCCCGGCCCCTACGAGCTGGAGATCCGCTTCTTCCACACGGAGAGCGTGGACGCGTTAGTGCGCCGGCCCGACGTGGAGCGTCTGGACTCGCAGACCATCCGGCTGCGCTCGGACAACATCATGGACGTGATCTACCTGTAAGGCGTCGCGACAGACAGACCGGGGGCCCGTTGGACGGGCCCCCTTCTGTTTGCCGGGGTGGAGAGACTCTACAGGCTGCAACGCAGCTTCAGGCGGAAGTAGAGCGTCTTCTGCTGATCTCCGCTGGGCACGGCAACGCCCGGCGGCTGCGGCGTGAAGCGGTATTCCCCGGGTAGGGAGAAGGCCGCCGGCGTATTCGCCCAGGCGTTGACGGCCGGGATGGTGGTTCCTACCGGCGCCTCCCCGGCACGGAGGTGGTCCAGCCGCCAACTGGGATGCGTAACGCTGTCGGCTTTGGTGGTGTCGACAATCACCTGATCGACTTTGATGCTGTGGTCGTAGGTGTGGTCGGGCAGGTAGGCGACCCAGTAGTTGAACTCGCGATTGTAGCTGGCGGACTGAGGCACCTCGTCGCCATCCTCCACCACGTTGATCTTCACCTGGTCATGGGCAGGATAGCAGCCGCCACCGACGGTGTCGGCGGTGTACACGGTGTTGCGGTCGATGGCGCGGCGCAGATCGGCGTTGGTCGAGGCGGGATCGGGGATGACCTGGTGGCCACTTGTGGGCCTAACGCCAAGGTCGGGCTGGATGTCTACGTTGTCGCAGTTCGAGGAGTCCCACAGCAGGACGACCGAAGTGCGCGGACAGATCCACACTTCGGTGGGAGCCTGGCCGGCAGGTATGTCGATCGCGGCGGGGCCGGCGCTGAGAACCGCCACGCCGAGGGCCACCGAAGCGGAACAGCCGCCGTTGATGGTGCCTTCGCCTTGCCCTCCCAGGACTGTCAGGCCGGCCAGCGGGCCGTCGGGCACGACCAATTGGGCCGAGTGGGTGGCGAAGATGCCGCGCTCCACGTCGAGCCAGCCCTGCTCTCGCACCTCAAAGCGCAGCGGCGACAGCCCCGGGTCTGCTCCCAGAAGCTTGAGCGTGCGGGGATGGAGGGTGAAGACGAAGCTGACGGCCAGGGCGCCGCTCTTGGGGTCATAGCGGCCGCCGCTCTTCTCGAGGTCGAAGTCTTCGGGGCCGAGCGCGATTCCTTCCAGTTCCAGGCACTCCAGGCGGCCGTCTCGGTCGATGTCGAAGGGTATGCGGGCGGGATCGAGCTTCAGGGCGATGTCCTCGATGCGGACGGCGAGGTGCTGCGAGTCCGCGCGCGGTTCAAGCAGCAGAGCTAGGTGCCCAAGGCCGGTCACTGAGGCCCCTCGACCTCCCTCCGAGGATGGGTAGACCAGCGCGCTGAAGGGCATAGGAAGCCATAGTCGCTGAGGAAATTCAGTTTTCACCCGCTACCTCCTGTTGGCGAAGGCGGCAGGTTGCCGGCCGGATTGGGCCGGCCATACGGAAGGCACACCTCCTTTCTAGCAGGAATGGGCCGTTAGTTCGGCCTGGACGAAACGGTGTGCTGCCAAGAGACCATAGCAAGTATCTGTAGAATAGCCCAGTTCCGGTAAACGGGCAATGGTACTTGCGTCGGCCTGTTGGGCTGACAATGGCAAGGGGCCCTGACAGTCGGTCAGGGCCCCTGTGCGTCCAGGTGACGTTGGCGCGCTATCGAGCCAGTCCGTGCCTGGCGATGGCCAGACTGAGCACCTCATTGACGAGCGCCTCATAGGGGATCCCCTCCCCGCGCGCGGCCATGACGATGTCGCTGTAGGTGGGGTTGAGGCCGGGCAGGGTGTTGATCTCGAGCAGGTGAGGGTTGCCGAACTCGTCCAGGCGCAGATCCACCCGGGCCACATCAACGGCTCCGATGGCGGTGAAGGCGCGCACCGCCAGATCCTGCAGCTCTAGGGCTAGGATGTCGTCAATGGGCGCCGGGCAGAGGTAGTCCGGGTCCATGGGGCGCTCGCTCTTGATGTGGCTGCTGTAGATGCCCTGGGCGTTCTCGATGGGGCTGACGTCAATCTCCAGGACCGGGAAGACGTGGAAGCCGCGCTCGTCGTAGAGGGGGGAGGCGGGGACGGTGCAGACGCTGCGCTCGTTGCCGATCAGCCCGACGGTGAACTCCCGCCCGGGGAGGAAGGTCTCCGCCAGGGCGGGCTGGCGGTAGGCGCAGATGATCCAGTTGGCCCGCTCGCGAAGCTCGGGCTCGTCCTGCACCACAGACTCCTGGCTGATGCCCATGCCCGTGCCCTCGCCCACCGGCTTGACGAAGAGGGGGAAGGCCAGGTCGTCGTTGAGGGGCTCGTCGCCGATGCGGAAGAGCTGGAAAGGGGCGGTGGGCAGGCCGGTGGCGCGCCAGATGTGCTTGCAGACGGCTTTGTCCAGCGAGATGGCGTTGGCCAGGATGCCGGAAGCGGCGTAGGGAATCCCGAGCATTTCCAGGAGGGCGGGCACCTGCGACTCGCGCGACTCCCCGCGCAGGCCCTCAGCGATGTTGAAGCAGATGTCGGGGGAGACGGCGCGGACGGTGTCGAGCAGGGTGACGTCCGCTTCCAGCGGGAAGACGGTGTGCCCGGCGGAGCGCAGGGCACGTGCCAGGACTTGGGTGGTCTCCTCGGAGTCGTACTCCGCGAGGGCGTCCACGGGGGCGTCGGCCGGGTGCTCGATGCTGTGTTTCGAGTTGAACAGCAGGGCTACGCGCATGAGTCTGGTTCCTGAAGGGGATTTCTCGGTGCAATGGTGCGGACGATTGCTCCTGCTCAGGGGGCGAACATCTCCGCCAGACAAGCCAGAACGGCCTCCTGTTCCTCATTCGAGACTCGTCCGAGCCGGCGCACGAACCGCGCCTTGTCCACGGTGCGGATCTGATCGAGGACGACCTCGCCCTCGCGATCCTGGAACAGGCAAGGCACGCGAGTCGGGTAACTGCGCCGGCGCGTGGTCATCGGGGCCACGATGACAGTGCAGATGTGCTGGTTCATCTCGTCGGGCGAGATGACGAGGCAGGGTCTTGTCTTGCGGATCTCGCTGCCGACTGTTGGGTCCAAACAGATCAGGTAGACATCGAACCGCCGGACCGGGCTGGGCTCTACCACTCCCACTCCTCCCGGTCCCACTCGGTGTCGGCAGCCGCCTCGTCGTCCAGGAGGGCGTCGTCCCCCTTGGCGGCCATGGCGCGGAAGCTCTCGTCCCAGCCCTGGCGCGGGCGGGAGGCGCCGCGGATGACTATCTGGCGATCCACGACGTAGATCTCAACCTCCTCACCCACGCCGGACTGCTCCAGTATGGGCTTGGGGATCCTCACCCCGCGCGAGTTGCCGATAGGCACGATGCGAGTGCGTACTCCGGGCGTATCCATGACCGCTACCTCCGGCGCTTAAGTAATCTCATTGTAATCACCAGAAGCGCCGGGTGCCACTCCGTACCGACAGGGATGGGCGCCATCGGTTAGGCATCGTGCTTGACGTGGCTGCATTGCCAGCCTTCCGGGCGGATAGCGTCCTTCTGGCCGGAGAGGAGCGCCGACACACCCTGCCGGCCGTTGCAGTACTCGCAGTGCTCGCGGTCGTGGCCGGGGTAGTCGGTGGGCTGGGCGTAGCTGCTGATCATGCCCTCGTAGTTGCGCACGACGACGTGGGTGTCGGACATGCTGATGAGGTAGTTGGGCAGTATGGGTACTTTGCCGCCGCCGTTGGGCGCGTCGATGACGTACTGCGGGATGGCGAACCCGGAGGTGTGCCCGCGCAGGGACTCCATTATCTCGATGCCCTTGGCCACCGGCGTGCGGAAGTGAGCGGCTCCCTCGACCAGGTCGCACTGGTAGAGGTAGTAGGGGCGGACGCGGTTGCGCACCAGGCGCTGGCCGAGAGCTTTGATGACGGCGGGGCAGTCGTTGATTCCGGCCAGCAGCACCGACTGGCTGCCCAGTGGTATGCCGGCATCGGCCAGGCGGTTCAGCGCCGCCTCCACTTCGGGCGCCAGCTCCTTGGGATGGTTGAAGTGCACGTTGATCCACAAGGGATGGTAGCGCCGCAGCAGGTCGGTGAGCTCCGGCGTGATGCGCTGGGGCAGGAAGAACGGCACGCGCGTCCCGATGCGGATCACCTCCACGTGCGGGATGGCGCGCAAGCCGGAGAGCAACCGCTCCAGCACGCGGTCGGCCAGGGTGAGCGGGTCGCCGCCGGAGACGAGCACGTCCCGGATCTCGGGGTGGGCGGCGATGTACTCCAGGGCGGCGTCCCAGTCGCGCACGCCGGCGCCGGCGCCCTTGCCCACCAGGCGGCTGCGGGTGCAGTGGCGGCAGTAGGCGGCGCAGAGCGTGGTGGCCAGCAGCAGCACGCGGTCCGGGTAGCGGTGCACCAGGCCGGGCACGGGGGACTGCTCCTCTTCGTGCAGGGAGTCGGCCACGGTGTCCGGGCAGGACATGAACTCGGCGACGGTGGGCACGAGTTGCCGGCGGATGGGGCAGTGCGGGTCGTCCCGGTCCATGAGACCGGCGACGAAGGGCGTGATCTGCATGCGCAGGCGCCCAGGGGTATCGAGGGCGGCGCGCTCGTCAGGCGTCAGGTTGATGTAGCGGGACAGCTGGTCGGCGGTACGGACGGCGTGGCGCATCTGCCAGCGCCAGTCGTTCCAGAGGTAGGCCGGAACATCGGCCTTAGTACCGGGGGGTTCGTCGGCAGTAGAAGGAGGCTCCTCCACGGGGTTCTCGATTAGTTCGTGCATTTGGGGTGGTCTCGTACCCTCCCGCTAGGTATATGCTCCGGCCGCTAACCGACCTCCCTGCTTTCGGACGCGCCAAGACTCCCGACCGGAGGGGGAGAGCAGGGCGGTGCCGACAGCTCGAGCAGGCGACTGGGGACCCAGCGAGAGTGCCTGGGTCCTGCGCTCACCACGCCCGGGCTCGAGGCGAGTCCGGTGGCTCGTGGATCACTCCTGGCCCGCCGCAGTGCGGGCGGCGAACCGAGCGCATGCTCGTGAGGTCCGTGAAGCACGGATGGAATAAGTATAGCAGTGGCAGGTAGGGATGCAATATGGCGAGGCCGCCGTTCTGGGCCGAGTGCGACTGATCTGCTCGCCGGCGCTCGCTGTCGCGGCGTTCCGGCTGTAGGCGATGGCCGTAGCGACCACGAGAGCACTGGGGCCGGCTCGAACCGGCCCCAGTTGGGTGCGGCAGTGGCTAGACGAAGACGCGCTTGGCGACCTTGTCCAGGAAGTGGCGGCCCATGAGTTTGTAGCCCTCGGCCGAGGGGTGAACGCCGTCATCATTGAGGAAGCTCACGTCGGCGGGGCCGAGCAGCTCGCGCCCGTCCAGATAGTGGACGTTGCGGGCACCGTGGCGGCAGAGGGCGGTGACCGCCTGTTCCACTTCGTCGCGCATCTTCACCAGGTTGAGCCCGACGGCGTTGTCCGCTTCCTCGTGCGGCGGGGCCAAGATGGGCGAAATGAGGACGATGGGCGTGTCCGGGTGCTTCTCGCGCACGATCTCGACGAAGCCGGTGATGCCGGAGCGGAAGGTTCGCTCGCTGAGGCTGGAGGCACCCTTGATGTTGATGCCAACCTTGAGGGAGATGAAGTCGGCGGGCAAGTCGCGAATGACGCGGGCCATGAGCGGGTCGAGGTGGCACTGGCCGCCGAAGCCGAGGCAGGTCAGGTTCAGGCCGTGCTCGCGGGCGACGATGGCGGGCCAGGTGAAGGAGGGCGACTCGGCGCCGGCGCAATGGGTGATCGAGCTGCCGTAAGTGACCCAACGGGGCCGATCGTCCTCGTAGGGAGCGACGGAGGCGCCGTCGTCCAGGCGCAGGCCGCGCAGGCGGAAGAGGCCGTACTGGGGCAGCCAGAGCTCGAGCAGCTTCTCGCCGGCGGGCAGCCCCTCGAAGCGGAAGCTCTCCGCCCCGACGAGAGAGGCGTGGCCGTGGAGGTCGCCGTCGCAGTAGAGGTCCAGCGGGCTGATGTCCTGGGTAGGGCTAGGGTCGTCCTCGCAGGGCCAGCAGAGGATATCGCCGGCCAGGGTGGTGGAGTCGGTGCGGAAGGAGAGGCGCACGCCGGCGGGCATGGCGGCGCGCTCCACCAGGGCCAGCGGATAGAGGACGCCGTCGAGGTAGGGGATGCGCCAGGGCATGGCGTAGCCGTTGGTCAGTTGCACCGAGATGGCGCCGGACCAGGTGAGGCGGGGGTCGTTGGGGCTCAGGATGAGGGACACGGGTTACCTCCAGTGCATAGTGGTGGCGGGAGATCAGGCCAGGCCGTCCTCGCCCGCGACGCGAGCGATGGCGGTAATCCAGGTATCGCCGACGTCCCCCAGTTGCTGATCCCGGAAGCGGTAGTCGCTGAGGCGGATCATCTCGTCGAGGTCGGCGAGAAGCGCGGAGTAACTGCGGCGGGCGCGCTCGAGGAGGAGGTCGTGGGCCTCACGGCCGCGGACGCGCTGGAGGGCCAGGCGCAGGTGGGGCAGGCAGAGGCTGCCGCCCTGGTCCATGGCGGCGGCGATCTTCTCGTCGGCCAAATGCTCCAGCAGGACGTCCACGTTCATGGCCTCGGCTTTGAGCTGGATGCGGCAGGCCGGGCATTCACCCTGGGGGCTGAGGGCCTCCACCAGGGGAGCGGTGGCGTTGTTGGGCCGGTCTCGATCTACGGCCTCGGCGAGGGCGCGGGGGGACAGCCGCGTGCCCCGGACATAGGTGGCTCCCTCCAGGGCCGCCGCGGCGTCTCGGACGACGTCGCGGTAGATGATAGCCATCTCCAGGGAGCCGCCATGCCGGCGCATCTGCCAGGCGTGCAGGCGGCAGAAACCGTGAGCGGCGCGAGTGCGGGCACGGACGCCGGGGTCGTTGGCGGCCTCATAGAGGAGCGTATCGAGGTAGCGGTCCACGCTGCGCTTGCTGGTCACGCAGACGGGGCAGTCTCCGGCCTGGAGCGCCTCGAGGGACTCGAAGTAGGGGGTGTGCTTGCTGGCGGCCATGGGCCTCCGGAGCGGGGATGGCGTCCCGCGCGAATGGGAGCATGGTAGGTCAGGGACGGAGTGGGGGCAAGGCAAGAGGGCGGGGCCGGTCTCGGAGGGGGTCGCCCCGGTTTCGGTAGGGATGGTCTCGGAGGGAGGTCGCCCCGGGCTGAAGCCGCGGGGCTACGTTGGAGCGAAGCCCGCCCGGCGGCGGGCTGGGGGACGAGAGGAGAGCCGGGCTGGGCGACGATTGGAGAGTGGGGTTGGGGCAGTAGCGCGTCATGTGGGGCCCACTGCGCCACGCTGGGCCGGGCCCGGCATGACGGGCCCATTGCGTCAGGCTGAGCCAACTGCGTCATGCTGAGCGCAGCGAAGCCTCTCGGCGTGACAGCGGCGAGGAGGGAGATCCTTCGGGCCGCCGGCCC
>JAAYAV010000336.1 GCA_012719195.1 Anaerolineae bacterium
AGCCACGAAAGGTCACGGAGATCCTGGGAGAAGCGAGTCAGTGGACTGCGGCCCGGCTCAGCCTGCATCTTGACCTCCCTCTACCGCTGTACCCGACACCTCGAGAATCGCTCGCGCCCGGCGCAACTGCTCGCCGACCGCCTCCGCACCGGTGCCGCCGCGGGCCCGGCGGCGATCAGCGGAACGCTTATGCGAGAAGACCGCGCTCACGTCGGAATCTACCAGGTCGGACAAGCCCCGCCACTCCTCCAAGGCGAGCCCACTCAGGGCGACGCCGCGGTCCTCCGCCAACCGCACCGCCTGCCCCACCACCTCGTGCGCCTGGCGGAAGGGCAGTCCCTTCGCCACCAGGTAGTCGGCCAGGTCGGTGGCCAGCATCCCGTCGTCCAGCGCCGCCGCCATGCGTTCCGGCCGCACCTGCAACGTCTCCAGCACGCCCGTCGCCACCGGCACGGTGAGGGCCAGCGTGTCCAGCACGTCGAACAGCGGTTCCTTGTCTTCCTGCAGATCCTTGTTGTAGGTGGACGGCAGCCCCTTGAGCGTCACCAACAGGCCGGTGAGGTGACCGATCACGCGACCGGTCTTGCCCCGGATCAGCTCGAGCGAATCGGGATTGCGCTTCTGCGGCATTAGGCTCGATCCGGTCGAGTAGGCATCCGCCACCCGCACGAACCCGAACTCCGCCGACGACCACATGATCAGGTCCTCGGCCATCTGGCTAAGGTGTACCGATAGCAGCGCCGCCCAGGACAGCGCCTCGGCGACGCAGTCTCGGTCGCGCACGGCGTCCATGCTGTTCTCGCTCACCGCAGCGAAGCCGAGGTCGGACGCCAGCGCTACCCGGTCCACCGCCAGGGGTGTCCCGGCGAGCGCGCCGCTCCCCAGGGGCAGGACGTCGGCGCGCGCAAGGCAGTCGTCCAGCCGCTCCAGGTCTCGGTGCCAGGCCCAGAACCAGGACAGCACCCAGTGGCTGAATCGCACCGGCTGAGCCCGCTGAACATGGGTGTAGCCGGGGAGAACTACGTCCAGGTGCCGCTCGGCCAGGGCCAGGGCTGCCTCTTGTAGGCCGCGCAACTCCGCGCGACGAAGGCGCAGCTCACGGCGGAGATAGAGCCGCAGGTCGGTGGCCACCTGATCGTTGCGCGAGCGTCCGGTGTGCAGCTTGCCCGCGACCGGCCCGATGAGCTCCCGCAGCCGGCGCTCCACCGCCGTGTGAATGTCTTCGTCGCCCGGCTGCTCCACGAAAGCCCCCGCTTCGAACTCGGCGAGCACCTGTCGCAGTCCGTCCTGGATCGCGGCGCTCTCGGCGGCGGTGAGCACGCCGGCGCGCTCGATGGCGCGGGCGTAGGCAAGGCTGCCCTCGATGTCCTCACGGTAAAGGCGCCGATCGAAGGGGAAAGAGGCGTTGAAGCGCTCCATCAGTGCGTCCACGCCGCCGCTGAAACGACCACCCCAGAGCTTAGTCATGCACCGTTCCTGCGGCTCACAAGGCCGCTTCGAAGGACCACCGCCCCACCTTCTGCAGCCGGCCGCCCTGCTGCAGCGATGCCTCCGCCGCCAAGGTGGTGGTGACCGTCTGCAGGGCGTCGGCGTAGGTGGAGAGAAGCCCGGAGGAGTCGCGCTCGCGCACTGCGTGGATGAAGGCGTCGTCCTCCAGCTTAAGCGCCGGATCACGAGCCGGGTACTCGGTTGTGCGGTCGGTGTCGGTGACACGTAGGGCGCTGGTGCTGAACAGAGCCGCTCGGTTCCGGCCGATCAGCGTCAGGTCGGAGCCTAGGCCGCGCTCGAGGATGCAGGTCTGGGAGAAGTTGCCCACCGCCCCGGTGGCGTAGCGGACGTTGGCGACGCTGGCGTCGTCCAGGGTATAGCCCTCGACGTCGTGGACGTTTCCGCCGGTCGCGAAGGCCGTGACCTCAGTTATGTCGCCTACCAGGTAGCGGGACAAGTCGAAGAGGTGCGTCACCTGCTCGACCATCTGACCGCCGGAGAGCTCCTTCACCTTCCACCAAGGCGCCATCCAGATGCCGCCCAACCAGCGGCCCAGCACCTGAGCGATGGATTCGGCCGGCAGCAGTTCCTTCACCCGCCGGGTGGTGTCGGCGTAGCGCCAGTGGTAGCCGCAGCAGGCCACCGCGCCTCGCCGCTCGATCTCGCGAGCGACCTCACGCCCCCTGGCGAGGTCCAGCGTGACCGGCTTCTCCACGAACAGAGCCGCGCCCGAGGCCAACACGTCCAATTCCTGGCCGGCGTGGGCGAAGGGCGGGATGCAGACGTAGACGGCATCCAGCTTCTCGGCGTCCAGCATCTGCCGGTGCTCACGGTAGGCGGCGCCGCCGAAGCGCTGCTGCGCCCTCTCCAGGGCCGGTTCCGACAGGTCGCACAGAGCGGCGATCTCCACGC
Organism: Anaerolineae bacterium; assembly: GCA_012719195.1. Lineage (GTDB taxonomy): Bacteria > Chloroflexota > Anaerolineae > DRVO01 > DRVO01 > Ch71. The sequence goes on from JAAYAV010000336.1 coordinate 2,401, forward strand.
CTTCCATGGCCGCCAAGTTCTCCAGGTGCGAGGTGGCGATGAGCCCGACTCCGATGAACCCTACCCTGGTTGACATGCGAGCCTCCTCGAGGCAGCACTACACGAAGTGGCAGCGACGCGGGGACCTAACAGCGGGCACTGTCGCGCCTGAGCGCGAGCGCTCTCCCTTACGTCCGGTAGTGGGCGTTGATGGACACGTACTCGTGCGACAGGTCGCAGGTCCAGACCGTCACCGGCTCGGAACCCATGCCCAGGTCCACCGTGATGACGATGTCGTCGCAGGCGAGGATCTCCGCCGCCCGCTCCTCGTTCACGTCGTAAGGACGGCCCTGCTTCACGAGGTGCAGGTGACCCAGCCAGAGGTCTACCTGCCCGGGATCCACCGCTACGCCGCTGTAGCCGACGGCACACAGGAAGCGGCCCCAGTTGGCGTCGCGGCCGTAGATGGCCGTCTTGGATAGGGGCGAGTTGGCCACCGCCATCGCCGCCTGCCGGCCCTCCTCGCGGCTACGGGCACCATTCACCTGGATGGTGACGCGCTTGGTCGCTCCCTCGCCGTCGAAGGCCACCTTCTTGGCGAGTGCAGTGGCCGTCTCCGTCACGGCGTCGCGCAGTTCTACGAAGCCCGGGCTGTCCGGGCCTTCGATGATTGGGTTACCGGCCACGCCATTGGCCAGCAGGAGCAGAGTGTCGTTGGTGCTCATGTCGCCGTCCACGGTGACGCAGTTGAAGCTGCGGTCCACAGCGTAGAGGAGGATCGGCTGCAGCGCGGACGGCATCACGGCGGCGTCGGTGACGATCAACGACAGCATGGTGGCCATATTGGGACTGATCATACCTGAACCTTTGGCCATCCCCGCCAGAGTGACCGGCGCGCCGGCAACCCTGGTCCGCAGCGCCACTTCCTTCGGGCGGGTGTCAGTGGTCATGATGGCGCGAGCAGCGTCGTGGCCACCGCGGTCACTCAGCGCCGGCGCGGCCGCAGCCAGGCCGGCCCCCACCTTGTCCAGGTCCAGCCGCTGCCCAATGACACCGGTGGACATCACAAGTACCCGGTTGCCGTCCACACCGGCCGCCTTGCCCACCAGGCGAGCCATCTCGCGGGCATCTTCGTCACCCTCAGGGCCGGTACAGGCGTTGGCGCAGCCGCTGTTAATGGCGACTGCTCGCACTCCGCGGGGATCGGAGTGGATAGCGTCGCGGTTGTAGAGCACCGGCGCCGCCTGGAACCGGTTGGTGGTGAACACGCCCGCGCAGCAGGCAGGGCGGTCGCTGACCACCAGGGCTAGATCAAGGGCCCCGTCCTTCTTCAGGCCGCAGTGCACGCCGGCGGCGCGGAAGCCCGCCACGTCGGTGATGCTCCCCTCGGGAATGAGTTCGTAGGACATCGCCGCCCTCCGACTAGTCGCGCTTGAACTGAGAGTAATCCGGCTGCGGCAATTCTTCCTTCTTGCCGTCGGCCTGTAGCAGCGCCCTGACCTGCAGCGGGAGGCCGAACAAGGTGATGAAGCCCTCGGCGTCGGTCTGATCGTAAACGTCGTCCTTACCGAAGGTGGCGAAGTCCTCGCGATAGAGGCTGTAGGGCGAACGCCGCCCCACCGGGCCGGCGGTGCCCTTGTAGAGCTTCAGCCGCACCGAGCCGGTCATGTTCTCCTGCGTCTTGGCCACGAAAGCGTCCAGCGCCTCCTTGAGCGGCGAGTACCAGAGGCCGTAGTACACCAGTTCGGCGTAGCGCTGCGACACCAGGTCCTTGTAATGCATGGTCTCGCGGTCGAGCACCAGCGACTCAAGTTCACGGTGCGCCGCGAGCAGAATCGTTCCGCCCGGGGTCTCGTAGACGCCCCGCGACTTCATGCCCACCAGGCGGTTCTCTACCATGTCGCACCGGCCGACGCCGTGCCGCCCGCCGAGTTCATTCAGACGCATGAGCAGGTCCACCAGCCCGATGCGCTCGCCGTCCAGTGCCACCGGCACGCCCATCTCGAAGTCGACCACCACGTACTCGGGCGTATCGGGGGCCGCTTCCGGCGCCACCGAGCGCATGAACATGCTCTCTTCCGGCTCCGACCAAGGGTCCTCCAGGTTGCCGCCCTCGTGGCTCAGGTGCCAGAGATTGCCGTCGCGGCTGTAGATCTTCTTGGACGTAGCCTGCACCGGGATGGCCCGCTCAGCGGCATAGGCCAAGCAGTCCTCGCGAGAGCACAGGTTCCACTCCCTCCAGGGGGCGACCACCCGCAGGCGCGGGTTGAGGGCCTTATAGGTTAGCTCGAAGCGGACCTGGTCGTTGCCTTTGCCCGTGGCCCCGTGCGCTACGGCGTCTGCCCCCTCCGCCTCCGCCACCAGTACCTGATGCCGGGCAATCAGTGGCCGAGCAAACGAGGTTCCCAGCAGGTACTTCCGCTCGTACACCGCCCCGGACTGTACGGTGGGGATGATGAAGTCGCGGACAAACTCCTCCCGCAGGTCGTCTATGTAGATCTTGCTCGCACCGGTGGCGATGGCCTTCTCTCGTAGGCCCTCCAGCTCCTCGCCCTGGCCGACGTCGGCCGTGTAGGCGATCACCTCGCAGCCGTAGGTCTCCTTCAGCCAAGGGATGATGATGGAGGTGTCCAGCCCTCCCGAGTATGCGAGCACAACCTTGCGGATCTCTTGCTTGTCCATGGTGCCACCCCCGATTGTGATGACGAGTGAAGCGTGTCACGAGTCACTGCCCACTCGTCACGCGTTGTCTATCGTCCTCCGCGCACGATCTGGAACCCGAACACGCCCACAACAGCCACCAGGGCCAAGGCCAGGAGCGGTGAGAACACCCGCAGAGCCAGCCATGCCAGCGCCGCCACGAAAACCGCCAGCAGGGCGTAGCGCATGTTCACGTCGGGGATCGCCACGGCTACGCGGGCGGTCACGGCCGGGAAGCCGCTCAGCCCGCGGTCCAGCGCCGCTTGATAGTAGGGTAGAGCCTCCAGCGGCCGCTTCAGCGCCTGCAGGCTGGCCCCCAGGGAGTAGTAGGCGTAGGCGCTCACCTCGTCGCCGTTCTCCACCACCTGTTGCAGTTGGTCGGCCGCCAACTGGTAGTCCTTCTGAAGCAGCGCCACCTGCCCCAGCAGTCCGCGGGCCATGTGGAAGTAGGGGTCGAGATCGAGCGCGTCGATGAGGAGTTCCTTGGCTTGGCCGTAGTCGCGCCGGCGAGCGTATATGATGGCCTGATTGGAGCGAACGGTGGAGGCGACGTAGGGTCGGCCCTCCCAGAGGTGCTCGTTCTCGGAGATGATGGTGAGGGCGCCGTCACTGTCCCGGCGCTGCATGGCCAGGTAGACCTGTCCCATCCGCACCAGGGCTAGATCGTCGGCGTTGTCGGCGGCTGTCTCCACCCCCGCGGCCAGGACGGCCTCGGCGTCGTCGAACTCCTTGCGGTCGGTGTGCACCTGCGCCAGGCGCACCTGTGCCTCCACCAGGCCCGGCTGCGCCGCGAGCGCCTGCTTCAGCTTCTCTTCCGCCTCATCCAGTTCGTCCTCGAAGTAGTGTTCCGCTCCGCGCAGTGCCAGCGCTTCCGGGTGGCCCGGCTCGCGGGCCAGGACCTCATCCAGTTCGGCGACGGCGTCCGCCGGCTGGCGCATGCGGCTGTAGCAGCGCGCCAGGAGGACCTGCGGCTCGGTCAGGCCCGGTTCCGCCTCCAGCAGAGCCTCCAACTCGTCGGCCGCCCCATCAGGGTCGCCCCGAAGGTACTGCTCCTTGGCTCGCTCCAGCCGGGTCATATCGGTCACGACTCGCTCCCGCTCTCTTAGCGACCGGCGCCGGTGGCCGCGTTCGCCTGCTGCAGCGAATGGTACTCCTGCAGCGAGCGCACCTCGGGATCACCCCGGCGCAAGGCCAGAATACCTTCCACTGCGGCCGCCGCGGCCGACAGCGTCGTCATGCAGGGCACGTTGTAGGCCACCGCTGCCCGGCGCAGAGCGCCCTCATCGGTGAACGACGCCTTGCCCAGCGGCGTGTTAATGATGAGGGCGATATCGCCGTTCTTGATGTGGTCTACGCCGTTGGGGCGGCCCTCGCTCACCTTGAGCACCCGCTCCACCTCGAGGCCATTGGCGTCGAGGTAGGCGGCGGTTCCGCCCGTGGCCATCAGCCGGAAGCCGGCCAGGCTCAACTCGCGCGCCACCGGCAGGAGGTTGGGCTTGTCATTGTCGTTCACACTCAGGAAGGCTGTGCCCGAGGTTGGCAGCGGACAGGCCACGCCCATCTGCGCCTTGGCGTAGGCCATGCCGAACGTCGCGCCCACACCCATTGCCTCGCCAGTGCTCCGCATCTCCGGCCCCAGGACTGTGTCAACCCCCTGGAACTTGGCGAAGGGCAACACCACTTCCTTGACGTAGTAGGCGTCCGGTTCCACCTCGTGCGTGAAGCCCAGGTCGTCCAGGGATTGGTCCAGCATGACCTTGGTGGCCAGCTTCGCCAACGGGTGGCCGATGGCCTTGCTCACAAACGGTATGGTACGGCTCGCGCGCGGGTTGACCTCAAGCACGTATACCACCCCGTCCTTCATGGCATACTGCACGTTCATCAGACCGTGGACACTGAGCGCCAGTGCTAGACGCTGCGTATAGGCGCGCATCGCCTCGACGTCTGCTTCCGGCACCATGTAGGTCGGGATCACACAGGCACTGTCGCCCGAATGCACGCCGGCCAACTCGATCTGCTCCATGATACCGCCGATGACCGCCTGCTCGCCGTCGCTGATGCAGTCTACGTCCATCTCGAAGGCGTCTTCCAGGAAGCGGTCAATGAGCACCGGGTGCTCGTGCGTGACCTGCACCGCTTCCCGCATGTAGCGCTCCAGCTCTACATCATCGTAGACGATGGCCATCGCGCGGCCACCGAGAACGTAGGAGGGGCGCACCAGTACCGGGTAGCCGATGCCTGCCGCGACCACGCGCGCCTCCTCGAAGGAGGTGGCGGTCCCGTTCTCCGGGTGCGGGATGCCCAGCCGCAGCAGCAAGTCGCCGAAACGCTCCCGGTCCTCCGCCAGGTCGATGCTGTCCGGTGAGGTGCCCAGGATGGGCACCCCGGCGTACTGGAGGCCGGCCGCGAGCTTGAGCGGCGTCTGGCCGCCGAACTGGAGGATGACGCCGCGCGGCTTCTCCAGCTCTACCACGTTGAGGACGTCCTCGAGAGTGAGCGGCTCGAAGTAGAGCCGGTCCGAGGTGTCATAATCGGTGCTGACGGTCTCCGGGTTGCAGTTAACCATGATGCTTTCGATGCCCGCTTCCTGAAGCGCGAAGGAGGCATGGGAGCAGCAGTAGTCGAACTCGATGCCCTGACCGATGCGGTTGGGCCCACTGCCCAGAATCACCACCTTGTCTCGGTCGGTCGGCTCAGACTCGCAGTGGGTCTCGTAGGTCGAGTACAGGTAGGGAGTGAACGCCTCGAACTCGGCGGCACAGGTGTCCACGCGGCTGTAAGTCGCCCGGACACCCAGCTCGAGCCGGCGGCGACGCACCAGCAGCTCCGGGAAGGGAGCCTCGCCGTTGCGCTCTACGCCCAGTAGGTAGGCCAGCTGGAAGTCGGAGTAGCCCAGTCGCTTGGCCTGACGCAGCTGGTCGGCGGTGACCGTCTCCAGCTTTTGGCCCGCCAGGGTCCGCTCGAAGTCCAGCAGCCGCTGGATCTGCCGGACAAACCAGGGATCGATCTTGGTGAGCTCAAACACCTCGTCCACCGTCATGCCCTGCTCCAGGGCGTAACGGACGTAGAAGACCCGATCGGGGTGCGGCGTGACAAGGTGCTCGCGCAGGCGGTCGGGATCGACGTCGTCGCGACCGTCCGCGCCCAGTCCGTGGCGGTCCGTCTCCAGCGAGCGGATGCCCTTCTGCATGGCCTCGAGGAAGGTGCGGCCGATGGCCATCACCTCGCCCACCGACTTCATCTGCGTGCCCAAGGTGTCGTTGGCGCCCGGGAACTTCTCGAAGTTCCAGCGCGGGATCTTGGCCACCACGTAGTCGATGGTGGGCTCGAAGGAGGCCGGCGTGACCCGAGTGATGTCATTGCGCAGTTCATCCAGCGTGTAGCCGACCGCCAGCTTGGCGGCGATCTTGGCGATGGGGAAGCCGGTCGCCTTGCTGGCCAGCGCCGAGCTGCGGGATACGCGCGGGTTCATCTCGATGACCACGATGCGGCCGTCGTAGGGGCTGATGGCGAACTGGATGTTGGACCCGCCGGTCTCTACGCCGACCTTGCGGATGATGGCGAATGCCTGGTTGCGCATCCGCTCGTATTCCTTGTCGGTGAGTGTCTGCGCTGGGGCCACGGTGATGCTGTCGCCCGTGTGGACACCCATGGGGTCGAAGTTCTCGATGGAGCAGATGACGACCACATTGTCCGCCTGGTCGCGCATCACCTCGAGCTCCAGCTCCTTCCACCCGATCACCGACTCCTCGATGAGCACCTGGTGGATGGGGCTGCTGTCCATGCCGTGCTGCACCAGCTCGCGGTACTCCTCGATGTTGTATGCCGTGCTGCCACCCGTGCCGCCTAGCGTGAATGAGGGCCGGATGATAGCGGGGAAGCCCACTTCCTTGACGACGGCGATCGCTTCATCGAGCGACGTCGCCAGCCCAGAGCGCGGCACTTCGAGCCCGATCTCCTGCATCGCCCGGCGGAATAGGCTGCGGTCCTCGGCAAGCTTCACCGCCTCCTGCTTAGCCCCGATCAGCTCGACGCCGAACCGATCGAGCACGCCGGCCTCCGCCAGCGCCACCGATAGGTTCAGCCCTGTCTGGCCGCCTACCGTGCTCAGCAGCGCATCCGGCCGCTCCCGCTCGATGATCCGGGCCACCGTCTCTACGTCCAGCGGCTCAATGTAGGTGCGGTCGGCCAGTTCCGGGTCGGTCATGATGGTGGCCGGGTTGGAGTTCACCAGCACCACCTCGTATCCCTCTTCTTTCAGGGCCTTGACGGCCTGAGTGCCGGAGTAGTCGAACTCGCAGGCCTGGCCGATGATGATGGGGCCGGACCCGATGATCATGATGCGGTGGATGTCAGTTCTTCTGGGCATCTATCCCTTTCTCTACCTGTGCGAGGAACCGGCCGAAGCGGACGGTCGACGAACCTTGTTCAGCGGCGCGCCTCTTCCATCATGGCCACGAAGGGCTGGAAGGTCATGCTCGAGTCGTGGGGCCCGGGCGACGCCTCGGGATGGAACTGGACACTGTAGATGGGCATGTGCCGGTGGCGCGTGCCCTCCAGGGTGCCGTCGTTAAGGTTGATGTGCGTCACCTCGATCTCATCCAGGTTCAGGCTGTCCATGGCAATGGCGTAGTTGTGGTTCTGTGAGGTGATCTCCACCGCCCCCGTGCGCATCAGCCGCGCTGGGTGGTTGAACCCGTGGTGGCCGAACTTGAGCTTGAACCGCCGTCCCCCCGCCGCCAACCCTAGGATCTGATGGCCCAGGCAGATGCCGAAGATCGGCTTCACCCCCATGAGGGAACGCGCCGACTCCAGCGTCCCCACCGCCGCCTCTGGGTCGCCCGGGCCGTTGGGGAAGACGATCCCCTCCGGCTCGTAGCGCAGCACATCAGCCGCTAGCGTGTCGTACGGCACAACCCAGACGTCGCAACCGGAATCCACCAGCCGGCGAAGGATGTTGTACTTGACACCCGTGTCCAGCACCACCACACGGTAGGGTCGCGCCGGATGAGGCAGAGCCGGCTCACGGTAGCCGTAACGCTCCGCGCTCCACTCGGACGGCGTGCCGTCGGTCCAGTGGTACGCCTCCCGGGTGCTCACCTGCGCCACCAGGTTCAGCGCCGAGATGTCGGGAGCCTGGGCCGCCTTGCGCGCCAAGGCCGCCGGGTCCGTCTCGACGGTGGAAAGTGCGGCCCGCATGACGCCAAACAAGCGAATGTGCTTGGTGAGAGCGCGCGTGTCAATGTCGGTGATGCCCATGACGTTGTGTCGAGCAAGCAGGTCGGGCAGGCTGCCCTCCGAGAGCCAGTTGCTTGGCTCCTCGCAGACGTCACGCACCAATAGGGCTTCGGCCTGGGGTACACGGGACTCAAGATCGAGGCTATTGACGCCGTAGTTGCCGATATGCGGGTAGGTCATGCACACCATCTGGCCCTTGTACGAGGCGTCGGTGAGCACCTCCTGATAGCCGGTCATGCCGGTGTTGAACACCACCTCGCCGGTGCGCTCGCCGGCGGCCCCAAAGGCGCGACCGTGGAACACCGTCCCGTCTTCCAATGCCAGTATCGCCTGCAACTCGTCGCTCCCTAACCTTGCCTCGGTTGCGCTGCTCGACCGCGCCCGTTCGTCCGCTCACCCATTCAGGGCCGCCGGCCGTTGCCGGCTGGCCTCCTATCCTAGCAGGTTGCCCGGTCTACATACCTCTCGTACAGCCCGAGCAGTCGGTCGGCCTTGCCAACCATCTCGCTGCTCTCGAACTGCCCAATCTCGTATAGATGCGCCAGTTCCTCGTACACTCCCGGCAGCCCCAGTATGTCCACCAACTGCTCGCAGACCCACTTGTCGTAAGCAATCGGGTAGGTCCGGCGCGAGATGAAGAGCGCCTGTAAGAACTCTCGGCCCGCATCGTACAAGCGATTGAAGGCCTGGAAGTACAGCCCGCGGCCCGTGAAGTACGGCACATGGTCTATGTTGTTCAGGCCACAGCGCCGAACCAGATCAAGGCGTCGCGCCCGAAGCCGATCGTCGTAGTACGGCAACCACTGCGTCTTCAGCCGGCTCAGGTAGTCCGACTGCTCCAGTAAGGGTACGCTGTGCGCCAGGTAGTTGCCGATCTCCAGTTCGAAGCCATCGGGCCCGCTAGTGTAGTCGTGCTCGCCCGGCAGGAAGACGCCGTCGATGAACTCCACTTCGGCGAAGCCATACCGTGCCAGCTTCGCTCCCTCGCGGAAGATCGGCTCCGCCCGGTGGTAGTCCTCCCAGCGGCGCTCCAGTGCAGACCGCTCTGTCGCCAGCACCTCCGGCCGCACCAGCACCGCGATGTCGAGGCAACTGCTGGGCTCGGCCTTCCCGCGCGCACACGAACCCACCTGCAGAACCGCGTCAACGTCTGGCTCGCCGCGAAAGTGGCCGACGATCGCCTCGGCCGAAAGCCGGTGCAGTTCGCTAGGGTATGCGATCGCCATCACCCGACCTCCCGGCTCAGTCCAGCCTGGCCGCCCTCGCTCCCGCTAGTTGCCAAAGGGCCCACAAGGGGCACCGCCCCTAGAGCGCCTTACCCCGTTGTGGGCCCGTTACGATCGGCTCCGGTACTGCCGGCCTCACTGCCGACCGGCCACTATATCACAGCCGCATCTCCATAGCCACCTCGTCGCAGTCCGGGAACTTGGGGCAGTCCAGGCACTCTCCCCAGACCTTGCGGGGCAGCGCGTCCTTCTCCACCGCCTGGAA
>JAAYAV010000041.1 GCA_012719195.1 Anaerolineae bacterium
GGCGTCAACCTGTGGATGGCCAACGAGCGGCCAGCGGGGCAGGTCGTCTTCCACGCCCACATGCACGTGATCCCCCGCTACCGCGACGACGGCATCCGCCTCTACGCCCCCGGGCGAGATCATGCTTCGCGCCCTGCCCTGGAGCAAGCGGCGGCCGAGATATGCGCCGCGCTGGAGAGCCTCCGCCATGAGTGAGACACCCCTTCGCCGCCAGTCCCTGCGGGCCATCGTCGCCCACGCCGTGCTCCGGCTGGAGAGCGCCGTCACCATAGCTCTCGCCATTCTTGCCATCGGTCTCTTGCCTCAACCCTTTAGCTTCTGGCGCTGGTGGTACTGGATGGTCCTCTTCGGCCTCGCTGAGGCCCTGATCATCTGGACCAGCATCACCGACGTGCGCACCGGCGAGCAGGTGGTGGCCGACATGCTGCGCCAGCGCTTCGATCCCGCCCGCCTACGGCAGCCGCAGCTCAAGGCCCAACTCGACCGCGCCCTGCAGTACCGGTCCGCCATCGAGAGCGGAGTCGCCCGCCGGCGAGACGGCGTCCTGCGCGATCGCCTCTCCGACATCGCCAATCAGGTGGATCAGTGGCTGGCCCAGGTGTACGGCCTCGCCGAGAGGCTCGACCGCATCTCAAGCGACACGTTGGTGCAGCGCGACCTGAAGGAAGCGCCGGACGAGATCCGCGCCTACCAGGCCCGTATCATCAAGGCCACCGACGCGGGCGTGCGTCACCAGTTGGAGGAAGCCTTGGCGGGCAAGCAGACCCACCTCGCCAACCTGCAGGAGCTGGCTCACACCGTCGAGTCCGGGCGGCTCCAGCTGGAGAACACCGTCAATAGCCTGGGTACCATCTATTCCCAGGTCGTCCTGCTGGAGGCCAAAGATGTGGGCAGCGGCCGCATGCAGCGCCTCAGCGAAGACATCGACAACCAGGTGACGGCGCTCAGCGACGTGGTCTCCACCCTCGACGAGCTCTATCGCCGTTCCGCGGAGGAACAACCGTGAGACGTACCGTAGCCCTCATGCTGGCTCTACTGCTGGCACTAGTCGCCCTGGGTGCCTGTGGCCGCTCCGCTCCCGAAGGCGAGTTGACCGTCTATGTGGCCGTTCCCCTTTCCGGCTTCCAGGCCAACGGCGGCCAGACGGTACTCGGAGGAGCTCGCCTGCGGGCCGAGCAGGCCAACCTCCAGGGGGGCGTCCTCGGCCGCCGCATCGTGGTCGAGGCGGTCGACGACGAAGCGGACAGCGACGTGGCGACAGACGTGGCCCAGACTGTGGTACAGGACCTAGCCGGCGGCAAGGACGTGCTCGGCATCATAGGCCACTACAACAGCGGCCAGACGCTCGCCGCCATGCGCATCTACGACGGCGCCGGCGTGAACGTAGTCACCCCCACCGCGTCCAATATCACCCTCACCGATCTCGGCTACCGCAACTTCTTCCGGGTCAACGCCACCGACGAGACCCAGGGTCGCATCGACGCCGAGTTCCTGGTCAACACGCTCGGCGCCCGCCGCGTCGCCGTCGTGCACCTGGACGACGACTACGGCAACGGCCTACGCGACCTGATAGTCGACAACCTGGAGCTCCTCGGGGCCGAGGTAGCCGCCGACATCGTCATCGAGGAGGCAGCGGAGCGGCACGACGCCGCCGTTGCCGAGGTGCAGCGGGTGCAGCCCGACGCCGTCTTCTTGGCTGCCTACGAGACAGAGGGATACGTGCTGCTACCGCAACTGCGTGAGGCCGGCGTGAGCGTGCCCTTCCTCGCCAGCGATGCCTGCTTCCTCTCCGCCCTGATAGACGAGTCCGGCCCGGCGGCTGAGGGGGCTTATGTCAGCGGCTTCACTCCCAGCCCCGCCACCGCCGTGGACGACAAGTGGGTGTCGCAATACCAGGCGGTGGAGCAGCGAAACCCCGACACCTACAGCATCGTGGGCTACATGGCCATGGACGTGCTAATCCGCGCCGCCCAGCAGGCCAAGACGACCGACGCCGATCGCCTGGGGGAAGCAATCCGCCGTCTCGACTACGAGGGCCTGGCGGCACGCATCGCTTACGACGAGCAGGGGGACCTGCAGGACCAGAAAGTCTACGTCTTCCAAGTCCGCGAGGGTCAGTTCGTGCAAGTCGCGCCCTGAAAGTGCGTATAGCGATTTGGCGGGCACCCATGCTGTGCTATAATGCCGACGGGTATCCGCACATGCGCCAGCGAAACATGAAGCCGAAGCGCCGACGAGCGGTGCCGGCAATCCGTGGAGGGGAGTAATGCCACATCTCGGACCACTGGAACTGGTCATCATCCTCGTGATCGTCATCATCATCTTCGGTGTCGGTAAGCTGCCGCAGATCGGTGGCGCCATCGGCCAGAGCATCCGCGAGTTCCGCGATGCCAGCCGCACTGCGGAGCATGATGCCGAGGAAGATGTCAAGTCCGCCAAGAAGACGGCTCGCGCGGCCCGCGCCAAGGCAGAGGAAGTAGTCGAGGACGTGGTCGAGGACGAGGAGGAGGAGGAAGAGGAGGCTTAGTCCTTCCTTCCCCCAAAGGCGCGAGGGCCCCGCTGTCCTGACCGCCACTATCGGACGATGCTCGAGGCTGCCCCCACCTAGGGCAGCCTCTTCACCTCCGCCCC
>JAAYAV010000337.1 GCA_012719195.1 Anaerolineae bacterium
CAGGGGCAGCCGGTAACGACCTGGCTGGTCCCGGGAGAGAAAGGGGTGCTCCAGCGATTCCACGCGTTCCTGTCACGAACCACATCTTAGGAGGACAGATGTCAACTACCGGACGGTTCCGTTGGGCGGCGCTGTCGATCGTCGCCGTCCTCGTCGTCTCCCTGCTGCTCGTCGTCGCGGCGTGCGGCAAATCCGAGACCACCGGGGAGGGCGGCGGCACAGACGCGGCCACGGCTACGTCGGTCGAGGACTTCGGCGGCATGGACGGCCTCGTGAAGGCCGCCCAGGAAGAGGGCCAGCTGAACGTGATCGCGCTGCCGCCGGACTGGGCCAACTACGGCGAGATCATCAAGGCGTTCGAGGCCAAGTACGACATCAAGATCAACTCGGCTCAGCCCGACGCCGCCAGCCAGGATGAGGTCAACGCGATCAAGCAGCTCAAGGGCACTGACCGCGCACCCGACGTGGTCGACGTCGGCGCGGCCATCGCCGCCGCCAACGAGGACCTCTTCGCGCCCTACAAGATCGTCGACTGGGACAAGATCCCGGACAACCTCAAGCAGGCCGACGGCCTGTGGCACGCGGACTACACCGGCTATATGGCGATCGGTTTCGACGCGGGCAAGGTCCCTGCGCCCACGTCGGTCAACGACCTGCTCAAGCCCGAGTACAAGGGCATGGTCGCGTTGAACGGCAACCCGACCCAGGCCGCGGCCGGCTTCAACGGCGTCGTCATGGCCTCCATGGCCAACGGCGGCTCACCGGACGACATCGCGCCCGGCGTGGAGTTCTTCTCCAAGCTGAGCAAGGCCGGCAACCTGCTGCCCGTCGACCCCACTCCTGCCTCCGTCGCCGCCGGCCAGACGCCGGTCGTGATCGACTGGGACTACAACCTCCTGGCGATGGCCAAGGAGGTCGAGGGAAAGATCGACTGGCAGGTCATCATCCCTGAGAACAACATCGTGGCCGCGTACTACATCCAGGCAGTCAGCAAGTACGCGCCGCACCCGGCAGCGGCCCGCCTGTGGCAGGAGTTCATCTACTCCCCGGAGGGCTCCAACTGGTGGCTCAGGGGCGGGGCCTTCCCGGTCCTCTACGACGCCATGGTGGAGGCCGGCACGGTCGACAGCGAGGCAGTCGCGAGCCTGCCCGAAGTGGTCGGCACGCCGGTCACCCTCACACTGGAGCAGCAGGAGGCGGCGCAGGAGTACCTGCTCGCCAACTGGGACAAGGCGGTTCAGTGACGCCGACCGGCGGCACTGACCCGGACCCGGCCAACGGCGACGTCGGCCTGGCCGGCGCTCGGGGCGGCTCTTTCGCCCCGAGCGCCGGCCCCCCTGTGGGGCCGGCCCGCTCGCGCCGGAAGCAGCTGCGATCGGCGGCTCGCTCTCTGGGCGCCGTGCCGTTCCTGGGATACGTGGTCATCTTCCTCCTCTGGCCGACGGTCCTCGTCGTCGCGGGGGCTTTCGCGACCGACAGCGGAGAGACCACGCTCGACAACGTGCGCACGGTCGTCAGTACCGGCGCCTACCTCAACGCTTTCAAAGGCTCGCTGGAGCTGTCGGCCGCGACCGCCCTGGCGGGCGGCATCCTCGGCGGCCTGCTGGCCTGGGCGGTCGCCGAGGGCGACCCCGACGGGGTGCTGCGGCGCGCCGTGCTCGCGGTGTCCGGTGTCCTGGCCCAGTTCGGCGGCGTCATGCTCGCCTTCGGATTCCTGGCCACCTACGGCTACAGCGGCCTGGTGACGCTGGTCGTCCAGCACCTCTTCGGCCTCAGCCCCTACGCCACCGCCGGCTGGATCTACAGCTTCTTCGGGCTGGGCGTGGTGTATACGTTCTTCCAGATCCCGCTCATGGTGCTCATCTTCCTGCCGGCGCTCGACGGCCTGCAGTCGCAGTGGCGTGAGGCCTCGGACAACCTGGGCGGCAACGCGTGGGCCTACTGGCGCCACGTCGCCGGCCCCATCCTCGCCCCCAGTTTCATCGGAGCCCTCCTCCTGCTGTTCGTCAACGCCTTCTCGGCGTACGCCACGGCCGCGGCGCTGATCAGCCAGGGCAGCCCGATCGTCCCGCTCCAGATCCGCACCTACATGCAGAGCGAGCTCGTCATCGGCCAGGCCAACGTCGGCAAGGCGCTCGCCTTCGGCATGGTCGTGGTCGTGATCATCGTCATGAGCCTGCACGCTCTACTGCAGCGCCGTACCGCGAAGTGGGCGTCATGACGGCCGCGGTCCGGAAGACGCGGCCCGTCCGCAGGCGCCGCTTCCAGCTCCGCTCCATGACCCGCTGGGTGGTCTTCGGCGTCGTCGGCGTGTATCTGCTGCTGCCGCTGGTCGCCATGCTCGAGTTCTCGACCCGCGATGTCGGATGGAGCCGCAGCTTCGCCGCCTGGAGGGACATCGGCGTCAACCGCGAGCTCCTCGGCGCCGTCACACTGTCGCTCGAGCTGGCCGCCCTCACAGTGATCGGCATGCTGGTGCTGTTGACGCCGACGATGGTGTGGGTACATCTGCGCGTGCCCCGGCTGCGGCGCGTCATCGAGTTCATCTGTCTGCTGCCGCTGTCGATCCCGGCGATCGTGCTCGTGGTGGGCCTCGCCCCGGTGTACTCCTGGGTCAACTACATCTTCGGCGATTCGCC
>JAAYAV010000042.1 GCA_012719195.1 Anaerolineae bacterium
AGCCTCCGCGATGGTGGCGATGGGCTAGCGAGCGCCACCGCCCTCGACCCGGGTCTTGAGCGCCTGGTTCATAGCGTCCAGGCCCTGCCTGGTCTTGTCGTCGGAGGCGCCCAGCAGGCCGCGCAGGAGGCCGCTTGTGGCTCCCTGCTGCACCAGCCGCGTCCGGCCATCCGGGAGCGGTTCCAGGGTACAGGACTGCTCGCTGGCCAGCAGAATCGGCAGCCCCCAAGCGGCTCCTTGCCAGCGTAGCTGCCGGTGCCGCTCGCAGTTGAGCACCCGGCCTTTCAGGCCGACGGCGCGGCTCTGGGGCGGCTGCAGGCGCAGACTTAGCTGGGCGTCCGTCTTGGCGGTACCACTAGCGCTGGTTATGAGTGGATTCCAGCTGGAGTAGGAGGCGAAGTCGGTGAGGACCTGCCAGACACGTTCAGGAGAGGCGCTGATCTCGATCTCGGCACGGACGTCGTCCACGAGAACCTCCTATCTGCCCGGTCTTCCCGGAGGCGGAAGCACAGCCGCCGAATCAGGTGGTCACGAAGCAGGTAGACAGACCCTCTACACGGTGCCCGAGGGATCCGAGTCCGGACGCCCCCGGGCAAGCCCGGTCCTAGCTCACATCTCTTCCTGGAAGGTGTGGCGATGGCGCTTGCGGGCGTCGAGCATGGCACGGCGGATCATCTCGTGCACTTCCATGGGGTTGGTGATGTTGCGCAGTGTTACCTCGGGCGCGGAGGGGTCGTGGCTATGGACGATGATGTCGCCCACGTTAAGGACCCGCTCGCTGAGGTTCTGCTTATGGTCAATGTCCTGCAGGCGGACCAACTCGATGTCCTGACGGTCCTTGGTCACTAGGCCGCGCGTGATCCGCAGGCGCTCGCTAGTGAGCATGTAGGTCTCCACCAGCGAGAGAAACGGGCGCCCCTCCCAGAGTACGACTTCTTCTTCGTCGTCCGCCAGTTCGGTCGTGGGCACTGATTCCGCGAGCCCGACGGAGTTCACATCGGCGAGCACCTCGTTCACGGCCACCAGTACCCCGTCGGTAATGGAGTTCACCAGCGCCTGGAGTTGCTCCTCCGGAATGGAGGATACCTCCACGCCACTCTGGGCCATAGATTGCCAGATGCGCGCCGACACCTTGCTGCGAACTTCTTCTACGGACGGCATGGACCCTCCTTGCACGGGGCCGTGTTTCGCTCGGCTGGGCCGCGCCAGAAGACAGCCCGGCTCGGCCATGATACCGAGCTGGCTACATGATATGAGTTTGGGCCTCCCGTTTCAAGGGGGCGAGGGGGCCAGGTGCACAAGATCCGGCGCCCGGCCGCGGAGCGTCTCGCGGTTGCGGCCGGGCAGCACGGGGCGCTAGCGGTAACGGGACTCGGCCTGCCACATGTCCGGATTGGGGCCGATCTTGGCCTTGACTGCCTCCGTGGCGGCGCTCAGTCGTTGCACCACGCCGTCATCGAGTTTCAGGTCGGCAGCTTGGGCGTTGATGCGCAACTGGGCCGGATTGCCCGCCCCGGCGAGCACCGAGGTGACGCACGGTTGGTGTAGCAGCCAGGCAACCGCCAGGTTGGCCATGGGCACGGCGAGCTCGTCGGCTATGGCATCGATCTCGGCCAGGGCCTGGAACACCTCTTCTTCCGCTCCCTCTTGGCCGTGCCGAACGCCCTCGCGCTCGCAGGAGTAGATGCGGGTGACGGCGCGGCCACTGGGCACCTCATCGGCGGAGTGCCAGCGGCCGGTGAGCAAGCCTTGCGCCAGGGGGCTGTAGCAGAGCATGCCCACCTCGTTGGCGAAGCAGGCGTTACCGATCTCGTACTCGATGGCGCGCCAGAGCAGCGAGTAGGGCAACTGGTTACATTCCACCCGGCCCCAGCGCAGCGCCTCCGACAGGTCGTGCACGCCGAAGTTGCTTACCCCGACGGCCCGCACCTTTCCCTGCTCCAGTAGCGTCTGCATGGCGGCCATGGTTTCCTCAAGCGGGACGGTGCGGCTGGGCCAGTGGATCTGGTAGAGGTCAATGTAGTCTGTCCCGAGCCGCCGGAGGCTGCCCTCGCAGGCGCGGATCAGATCCTCGCGACCGAGATGGTCGGCGCTGACCTTGGTGGCGATCACCGCCTGAGGGCGGCGGACGCCAAGGGCCCGCCCGAGGACGACCTCGGAGTGGCCATTGCCATAGCCCTCGGCGGTGTCGAAGAAGTTGATTCCGACCTCGAACGCGGTGCGGATGGTCTGCTCCGAGAGCTGCTCGTCCCGGTCGCCCCAGTAGGGTCCGCCGCCGAAGGCCCAACAGCCCAGGGCGATGGCGGAGACGTTGAGGTCGGTGCGTCCTAGTGGGCGATACTGCATCTGCTTCTCCTAACGCTGGCGATGTGATGGAAACTGATGGGTTACGCTTGCGAGTTGCCGTCGCGCGAGGACCAGCGCTGCCGCAGGGCCTCGGCCAGCCGGGCGAACTGCTCCGCCTTGGTACCGTCGGCGAAGACTTCCGCCCCGGCGAACAACTGCACTCCCCAGGAAGGCGTGGCTGCCTCGGTGAGGCAGGTCATGCTGGCGGGGAAGTCGAGGACGTCCAGGATGGGCTGAAGAAGACGGCGGCGCGGCACGAAGTCGCGCGAACCATCCATGAACTCCCCCGCCCACGTCGCCGGCCGGCCCGACTTCTGGGCGTAGATGAGGGGGGTGAAGACGTCCACCAGCGGCGCGAGCAGGCGGTAGTCCTGGGCGAAGATGCGGCTGAGGGCGCCGTCGAACTCGTCCGGCGTCCAGGGGCACATGTAGATGCCCACCAGGCAGTGGCGCCGATGGGAGCGAATGATGGCGGAGTACTTCGCCCCCAGCCGGGCGATGCGGAGGCACTTGTGGTTGCGCCAGGCGC
>JAAYAV010000043.1 GCA_012719195.1 Anaerolineae bacterium
CGGCGCGTTCTCGCCGATGAGATGGCCATCAACTCCAGTTGGCAGTTCGTGCGCGACGTCGTTCGCCTCATCTGGGAATACCGCTGGTTCAGCCTGGCCATCTTCCTCGTCACCATCGTCCAGGAGTTCGCTGCCCTCTGGCCCGTCAGTCTGCTGGGGCAGTTCATCGACCGCCTCACGGAGGGCGATCCCGCCGGCGTCATCTGGCTTCTCATCCTCGCCAGCTTCCTCTATCCCGGCCTGGTGCGCGCCAACGTCGTCCTGCGCCACAAGCTCTTCTACGAGACCGACTTTCGCAAGATGGTGGAGTTGGTGCTCAAGGTGTCGGACCGGGGGGAGTACCAGGACACCGAGTCGGCTGCCGCTGCCTATACCCGCGCTGCCAACGCCGTGAGCGGCATTACCAATGCCGCCTACCACGTCCTCGGCAGCTTCACCCCCGTGATCATCAAGATCGCCATCGTCTCCGCCAGCCTGCTGGCCTACAATCGGTCCCTCGGCCTGGTCTACCTGGCCAGCCTGCTCATTCCGGCGGTGATGACGGTGGTCTTCAACCGGCGGCTGCGAGTACTGCTGGACTCGCAGTACTCCGTCGTCAGCCGCACCTCCGGCGCCGGTATCAAGACCATCAGCGATCGGGATAACCTGACGGCGCGGGACAAGTTCCGTGAGGCGTTACAGGTGCGGCGCGGCATCTACATCAGCCTGGTGAGCAAGAGCCAGTTCTACCTCTACGCCCGCGAGGCGGTACTGGTGGGGAGCCAGTTCCTGGTGGTGCTCATCGCCCTCGGCATGAGGCAGGAACTGGGAATGACGCCGGGAGACTTCGCCAAGATCATCGGCTATATGGCGCAGGTGGCCGCCGCCTTCCTCAACGCCGCCGCCTGCCTGGACGCCATCGTCTCCTATAGCCGCGCCTACCACATCTACGCCACCGTGGGGAAGGACTAGCGACCGTCAGGCTAGCTCCCGCCCGAAGCCCAACAGCGACACTCCTTCGGACAGGTGCCGCCGCCACACCGGCGTCTGTCGTCTCTCCAGCAGCCGGAAGCCGGCCTTCTCGAAGAGGCGGGCCGCCCCCGGATTGCGGTCCGTGGTCACCGCGTGCACCCCGCGGACTCCCAACCGCCCCAGGTGGTCCAGATATGCCGCCAGCAGCCGCGAGCCCAGCCCGCGACCGCGGTAGCCGCGGCGCAAGTTGATGTGCAGATTGGCGGGGTAGCGTGGGTCCTGGATCTCCAGGAGGCCGCCGCGTAGGCCGGCCCAGGCGTTGTCCAGGAAGTACGACAGGGTGCGGCGTCCGATCCGGTACCGCCCCCGCAGCAGCCGCCCCAGCACCGCCGGCATGCGGCGGATCACTTCCCGGCGCACGGCGCCGTCTCCGGCGGGGCAGCCGAGGACGTACCCCACTACCTCCCCCGCCTCCACCGCCACCCAGGCGTGCTCGGGAAAGGCCTCTAGATACACCTCGATTCCCAGGTCGGCAAAGAGCTCGCGGTCGTCGAAATGGGCTTCCACCGGCTCCCCGAAGAAGGCCGTGTCGGCATAGATACGCCGGACGGCCGCCCGGTCGGCGGGACCGTAGCGACGGATGGTGGGCTCGGCGGCTGCGTCAGTCACGCGGCTGCTCCGGCACCATAGCGGCGGCCAAGTCCACCGCGACCCATCCCGCCCTATCCACCACCGGCCCGCCAGGGTAGGCTGACTCGACACTGGCAACCAGCGTGTGCGGGTCTCCCAGCGCCGCGCGGTCGAAGCGTGCCATCACGAAGCGCCCGACTGCCTCCTGCGGTGAGCGCGGCAGGAAGCGTGGCGCCAGCACGCTGCGGACAGAGATGGGATCGTCTCCGTCGGCCGCCACCACCAGAAAGCGGTAACGCATCACCGAACTCTGGCCGCCCCTCAGCTCGGCGACGATCCAGACCTCGTCTTCTCTCACCCCCACGTAGAGGGCGGTGAAGTCGGTGCTCCGGCTCAACTCCTGGAAGAGCGTGTCTCCGGTCGAATCCAGCAGAACCGGGCGCAACTCCACTTCGCCGATCAGCTCCCACTGGCTCACCAAGGGGGTTGGCTCCTGGTCGGCGATGAGAGGCATCGCCACCGGGGAGGCCAGCTCGCAGAAGAGCTCGTTCTGGCGCACGAAGGAGCGCAGGTAGGTGCCGGTCAGCGGCAACTGACTGCGGAATGACTCCATGGCTTCGCCTTTCAGGCCCACCATCTCGTCGGGAAGAGTAACCTTCTGCCAATAGACGGTGTCGTTCACCAAGCGCAGCGGGGGGAACAGGGGCGCAAACTGCAGGCTGCCGCGCGGCACGGGGAAGTCCCCGCGGTGTACCAGGTAGAGGAGCAGCCTGGGCATCTCCCCGTTTCTCTCCAGCGCCGCGGCCAGAGCGGTGAAGGCGCCCGTCGCCCAGTGATCGGCGTGGCTGTCCTCCAGGTGGGGCGCCACCACCACGTCGGGGCAGAAGTCGGCAATGATTGAGCGCAGGTCCGCCAGCAGTGAGTTGCCGGTGTAGACCGACACGGGGTTGTAGGTGAGTGGGTACATGCTGCTGGTCATCCGCGTGAAGGGGGAACGGTACACCCCCTCCGAGTTCCAGTGATCGGACCAGAGGGCACGGATGCCCTGGTCGGGATAGCCGAGGAAGTCCACGTCCTCGGGCGGGATACCCAGCAGTGCCAGGGCCCGGAGCGACTCCTGCTGCCGGTTCACTCCCGCCTGGAGGTACTGCGCCGCCCCGGGAAGCCGCCTGGACTCCAGCATCGTCGCGGAGGCCGAGCCGTCCCCGTTGGTGACGATCACCACGTGTACCTGCCCGCCCTGCTGGAGCACCTTCTGCATCAGGCCGCCGGCTGCGATGATCTCATCATCGGGATGCGGTGCGATGACCAGTAGCCGGGCGATCGCTTCCACGCCCGCCATGTCGTCCACGAAAGGCGTGGGAAGGGCCGATAGCCGGCCCACGTAGAGCGTGGCCACGCCCACGGCCAGTGCCAGGATGACAGCCAACAGCAGGACGCGGGAAAGCGTCCGCCAGCGGTGGGAGCGAGTCCATCGCTCCGGCGTGGGTGAGGCCTCGATCTGGTTGCCTTCCGGCCGGCTGGGCCCAGTCACGTGTCCGTCCTCACCTCCGTGGAAGCCCGTCCACCACCGCCCCTCGTCGTCCCCGATGCCGCCGCCTGAGCCGCGTTGAGCACCTCCTGGTAGAGGCGCGCCGTGGCCGCCGCCACCGTCTGCCAGCTGAACTCGCCCTCCGCCATCCGCCTCGCCTGCCGGCCGAGGCGTCTTCGCCGCGCTTCGTCCTCCAGCAGCATCTCTACCTGGCTGCCCATCTCGGCTGCGTCATTTACGAGGACGCCGGTCTCGCCCGGGCGGATGGTCTCCTGCGTGCCGGCGTTCCGGCGCGCCACGGTGGGCACTCCGCAGGCGGCCGCCTCCAGCACGACCAGCCCGAAAGCCTCGGTGTGGCTGGGGAAGGCGAAGATGTCCATGGCGCTGAACCAGGCCGGAGTCTCGCGCCAGGCAACGGCCCCGGCCAGATGGGCGCGCTCCGCCACTCCCAGTTCCTGCAACCGGCGCGCCAACTCCGGCCGCAGAGGCCCGTCGCCGACGATCAGCAGCCGCACCCGGGCGTCACGTGCCATCAGGGGGCTCACTACCTCCACCAGATCGCGCACTCCCTTGGAGCCCACCAGGCGGCCCAGGTATCCCACCACCCGATCGTCGGGACCCCAGCCGAGCGAGGCGCGAATCGCCGCCCCAGCCTCCGGGTCGGGGCGCCAGCGCTCCTGATCCACGCCGCCATGCAGGCGGTGGACGGGCACGCCCGCCCCGTCCATCTCCGCCACGCCCGCCTCGCTGAGCACGATGAGTCCCTGGGTGAGGCGCCGCGCCGCCAGCTGTTCTGCCGCCTGGGCCAGGCGGTTGAAGAAGGCGGGCCGGCTGGAGCGCACGGTCATGGAGTGCTTAGTGAGCAGAGCCGGTGTGCGCAGGCGTCGGGCTGCTCTCAGCGCTGCCAGCACCAGCAAGGACTCGAACGAGTGGCCGTGGACCACGTCGTAGGTGTTCTCACGAAGGATGCGGGCCACGCGAGAGAACACTCGCGGGTCGGCCATGGGGTCGGCGCCGCCGTAGTTGAGCACGAGGCCGCCCAGGCGGAGCACGCGGAAACCGCCGGGGTCAGGTTCCATCTCAAAGGGAGAGCGGGAGGGTGAGCCGATGGCGCGGTGGGTGAGTACGTCCACCGTGTGGCCGGCCCGGGCGAGGCCGCTGGCAAGGCAGTAGACGTGGTTCTCGATCCCGCCGATGCCGGGCGGGTAGCAGTCGGTGGCCAGGCACACTCTCAGTCGGGGCATGGCGCTCCTGTACGCATGGGGACGGCCCCCATGGGGCTGAGTTAGGTGACGCCGGCGGCGGGAGC
>JAAYAV010000044.1 GCA_012719195.1 Anaerolineae bacterium
CACCCGCGCCCGGCACGCATTGTGCCCGGAAGGAGAGCCGCATCGCGCCTCTACTGCATCGCCGACTCGTGCCGCTCCTTCTTGTCCTGCATCCAGCCCTTGTAGTCGAGCGTGGAGATGTTGGGGCCGCTGGTCCAGTTGAGCAGCCAGTCCGACAGGGTACGCAAACGGCTGTGCCAGGTGGGCATCTTGCTGAAGTGCACGTACTTGTACATCATCCAGGCGAGGGGGCCGTTCACCTTGTGCCCAAAGGGCGTGGATACGGCGTCTAGGCTGCCGATGCTGACCATCTCGCCCCGGTTCCAGTACTTGAAGGGCGTCATCTCGCGTCCTTCCCACTTGGCCAGGAGGTTGCGCGCCAGCGCCGGCCCGGCCTGAACAGCAACCTGGGCCGTGGTACCCAGCGGATTGCCGGACTCATCGGGAACGTGAGCATTGTCTCCCACGGCGTAGACATCGCTGAAGCCCGACACCTGGAAGAGCTTATCAACCACGACGCGCCCCATCCGGTCGTGCTCAGTCGGCAGGCCCGCGATCAACGGGCTGGCCTTAATGCCCGTCACCCAGATCAGCGTCTCGGTGGCGATGCGCTTCACTTCTCCGCCACTCTTCAGATCCACATAGCCGGGGCCCGCCCCCGACACCAGGGTGCCGCAGCGGACCTCGATCCCCAGCCGCTGTAGCTTGCTGTCCGCTGCCCGGGACATATCCGGTTCCATGGTGCACAAGACCCTGTCCATCCCTTCGGCCAAGATGAGACGGATGTCGCGGCGGAAGTTGAGAGACTTGTAGTACTTCCCGCACACCTTGCGCACGTAGTCGCCGACCTCGGTGAGGACCTCCAGGCCGGTAGCGCCCGCGCCCGCCTGCACGAAGGTCAGTAGGCGGCGGCGCTCCTCTTGGTCCCGAGAGCGATCAGCCCGTTCCATGCACTCGATGATGTGGTTGCGCAGTCGGAGGCTGTCCTCCATTTCCTTGCAGGGATAGCCGTACTTCTCGAAGTCCTTGTTACCGAAGTAACCGGTCACTCCACCCAGTGCGAGCACCAGTACGTCACCCTCGAAGGTGCCGCAATCGGTCACCGCCCGCTTGTTGGCCGCGTCGATCTCGGTGATCTCGGCCTGGACGAACTCTATGTCTCTCTTGCCGATGATCCTCCGGATAGAGGGAGCAATGCTGAGCGGGTTGACCTGGTTGCTCACGCACTCGGCCAGAAAGGCATGGTACAGGACGTAGTTCTTGCGGTCGATGATGGTGATCTTCGGCCGCGGCGCGCTGCTCTTGCGGGCTAGATCATGCAGGAACCAGGCGCAGTACAGGCCCCCATAGCTCGCTCCGAGGATCAGTACCCTCTTCCCCTGCTCGTTCATCAACGCTCCCCTCTTGAGTGTTCTCCACGCGCGCGTTGGCGCGCCGCCCCCCAGTCGGGCTGCCGCCACTATGGAACGGCTCCCGCGGGTTGTCAAATTGTGAAGCCCGCCACTATCTCCGCGAGCGGACCTAGTCAGCCACCTCCATCCCGTTCAGGCGGCGGTAGGCGGCGGCATCGGGGCTCTTCTGGCCCGCGGCCACCCACCCTAGATCGACGGTGTGGACGTGGTAGCCCGAGCAAGCGGTCATCAGGCCCGTTTCTCCGGCCAGTAGCCGCTCCACCGCCAGCGCGCCGAACTCCGCCGCCAGCCGACGATCCAGGTAGCTCGGCGGGCCGCCGCGCTGGGCATGTCCGATGGTGGTCAGGCGGGCGCGATGCCCCGCCGCCTCGGCCAGGTAGGCCGTCATGGCGTGAACGTCGCCCGCGCCCTCGGAAGCCACGGCCAGGGCGTAGCCCCGGCTCGCCACCGCCGCCGCCATCCGCGCCGCCCCGTAGTCCAGGTCCAGCGGGAACTCCGGCAACAGCACCAGGTCCGCATACACCGTCTCCGCCACCGCCAGGGCGATGTGGCCGGTCTGACCCCCCAGCGTCTCCAGCACGAACATCCGGCCTGGTAGCGCCTGGGCGGTGTCGCGGATGCCGTCTGCCAGGGCGATGGCCCGGTTACAGGCCGTGTCGAAGCCCAGCGAGCGGTCCGTCTCGGGCACGTCGTTGTCAATGGTGCAGGGGATGGCCACGCAAGCCACCCCCATATCATTCAGGCTCCGTCCACCGTGGCGGATGCTCCCGTCCCCACCCAACAGAACCAGACCGTCGATCCGCTCGCGCCGGAGTGTCGTCGCGATGCGTTCCCTTCCCTCAGCCTCCCCCACCGTACGATCGCGCGAGGTGCCAAGCACCGTGCCCCCGCGGGCACCGATACCATCCACATCGGACACGGTCAGTGGCGAGAGATCTCCCGCCGCGAGGCCGGCGAACCCGTGGCGAATACCAAGCACCTCGGCGCCCTCTTGCCGGGCATGCCGAACCACCGCCTCGATGGCGGCGTTGGTGCCGGGCGAGTCCCCTCCGCTGGTGAGGATGGCCAGACGCATCATCACATGTCCAGCACGCGCACCGGCAGTCCGCTCTTCGCCGACCGCCAGGCCGCCTCGGTGAACTCGCTCACCCGCAGGCCGCACTCAGCCGGTACGCCCGGCTCCTCAAGTCCCAGAATGGCACGCACGAAGTTGGTGTCCGGGTCGCCCTCCGAAGGAGGCAGCTCCGGCTCCACCGACTCCTGGCCGAGACGCAGCTCCCGCAGGCCGTTGATGCGGTCGTAGATGACGGCCCCGTCCGAGCCCCACACACCGAAGAACTCCCAGAAAGGTGTGGGGGA
Organism: Anaerolineae bacterium; assembly: GCA_012719195.1. Taxonomy (GTDB): domain Bacteria; phylum Chloroflexota; class Anaerolineae; order DRVO01; family DRVO01; genus Ch71. Next base: position 2,751 of record JAAYAV010000044.1, read on the forward strand.
ACCCCCCATGATGGTGACGTTTCCCAACGTTCCGCCGCCGAAGCGAGCGGAGATGGCGCTGTCGATGTCCACCTCGGCGCCGAAGTAGTTGATATCGGCGAAGACGCGCTCCGGCTGGAGGTCGGTGGTCCACAGCATCATGTCCACCAGGTGACTGCCGGAATCGTTCAGCTGGCCGCCGCAGGAGAGGGCCATGTTCTGTCGCCACTTGCCCCGGGTGGCGTTCAGCCACTCTTGGCTCAGTATGAGGGCTACCATCTGCAGCTTGCCCAGTTTCCCACCCTGGACCATCTCCCGGATGTAGCGGTAAGTGCCCTCGTAGTGCCGCTGATAGGAGATGACCAGGATCTTGCCCGTCTCATCGCGCTTGGCGATCACCCGGCGGGCATCCTCCACGGTCGACGTCATGGGCTTCTCACAGAGCACGTGCCTTCCGGCGTCCAGCGCGTCGACGATCTGCTGAGCGTGGTAGCAGTGGGGCGAGTGGATCTGGACGCCATCCAGGTCCGCCTTCTCCAGCATCTCGCGGTAGTCGGCGTAGGTGGCGGCGCCGGCCAGTTCGGGCCGCATCTCCTTCATCCGCGCCACGCTGGCCTCGCTGGGATCGGCAAGGGCCACTACCTCCGCCATCCCCCCGTTGTGAAGCCGCATGGCATGCCCTACGGCTATCCCCCCGGACCCAATGAACCCAATGCGTACCTTCTCGGCCATGGTACCTCCGCTGGTGCTCGCCGGGCACGGCCAATGAGACACGGACCCAGCGAGCGCGATGCCGCCCTTATGCACCCCGGGGTGTAGGGCTGTCAACCGCACCCGGCCGTTGCGTCGGGCCATGAAGCTAAGCGGACCAACCGGCGCGAAGGTCCCCCGCCCGGTAAGACCGGTGACCCACGCCCGCGATCCCGCCTCCGGTTGACCCCATCGCCTCCGAGGCTAGAATGCGCCTACCGAACTGGATTGGAGGCTGCTAGGGTGGAATACCGTCTGTTAGGGGGCACAGGAGTACAGGTATCGTCGCTCTGCTTCGGGACCATGTCGTTTGGAGGGGATGCCGACGAGGACACCTCCGCCGCCATGTTCGCCCGCTGCCGCGACGCCGGCATCAACTTCTTCGATTGCGCCGACGTCTACAGCAACGGCCGCGCGGAAGAGATACTCGGCCGCCTCATGGCCGGCTCGCGCGACGAACTGGTGATCACGTCCAAGGTCTGCGGAGCGATGGGCACCGATGTCAACGCCCGCGGCCTCTCTCGCCGGCACATCGCGCTCGCGTTGGAGGACAGCCTGCGCCGTCTGGGAACCGATCGGCTGGACCTGTACTTCATCCACAACTGGGACCCCCTGGCGCCCATGGAGGAGTCCCTCCGCGCCTTCGAGGACCTGGCGCGACAAGGCAAGATCCTCTACCCGGCGGTGAGCAACTGGGCCGCCTGGCAGATAGTTAAGGGCCTCGGCCTGCAGGAGGCGCGGGCCTGGTCCCGCTTCCAGTGCGTGCAGCCCATGTACAGCCTGGCCAAACGCCAAGCCGAGGTGGAGATCCTCCCGCTGGTGCAGGCCGAGGGGCTGGGCGCCATCTCCTACAGCCCCCTGGGCGGCGGATTGCTCTCGGGCAAGTACACCGCGGCGAACCGCCCCCAACAGGGCCGGCTGGTCGAGAACTCCATGTACACTCAGCGCTACGCCGGCGCCACCTACTTCGAGGTGGCGGAGCGCTTCACCGCCTATGCGCACGACAAGGGGATCCATCCTGCCACGCTGGCGGTGGCCTGGGTGAGGTCGCACCCCGCCATTACCGCGCCCATCATCGGGGCGCGGAACGTCGAGCAGTTGGGCGCTTCGCTCGCCGCCGCCGAGGTGGACATGACGCCGGAGTGGCGCGCCGAGGTCTCCGCGCTGTCGCCGGAGCCGCCCCCCGCCACGGACCGCACCGAGGAGAAGCGCGCCTAGCGATCGGCCAGATTCAGGCCGTGGTGTCGCTCAGCTAACACTAGAGGGGGACCGTCACCGCTAGGCATGGCAGAGCCATGCCGCCGGCGGCCGCCCTCCCTGGGGGCAGGCATAGCGGAGTGGGAGGGCAGGCACGGGTCCATCTGCTCCAACTAAACGGGGCTCAGAGCCAGCAGACGGTGCCTTCAGGGACAACCTAACCCCCCATCCCCCTTCCCTGAGAAGGAAGGGGGAGCCGGAGAAGCCCTCTCGTGCCCAGAGCAGCGCCTTCTGGTTCCCCCTTCCCGCGTAGGGAAGGGTGGCCAGCCAGGTAAGCGAAGCGCCTGGCGAGTAGGGGGTTAGGTCAACCGCCAGGTGCGCGCCAGGACTCGCAGAACCAGCATCAGTTGGAGCAGATGAGGCACGGGTCCTGCCCCCACAGCCTTGTGGCGACGAGGCGCATTCCCTCAGGGGCGGACCGATCAGGCCGGATAGACGCCGTACTCGTGCAAGGCCTCGATCATGGCCCCGTAGTTCTCCGGCCGCACCCGCGAGTGGATGGAGTTGCTCGACGACATGATGTAGCCGCCGCCCGGCATCAACTCCTCCAGACGGCGCCGCACCTCCTCGCGGACCTGCTCCGGCGTCCAGTCGCTGAGCACCTCTCCGCAGTTGATCCCGCCGCAGACGGCGATGCGGTCGCCGTACTGGCGCTTCACCGCCGCCATGTCCATGCCCGCCGCCGCGTCCAGTGGGTGCAGGGCGTTGATGCCGGTGTCCACGATCATGTCGAGAAGCGGACTGATGCGGCCGCAGGTGTGCTTGATGACCCGCAGACCACGTTCGCGGGCCGCCGCCACCACCGTGCGCAGGCCCGGCAGCAGGAACTCCTCGAAGGACTTGGGGCTCATGAGCGGGCCGGCGGTGGCAGCGTAGTCATCGCCGAAGAGGACGAACTCGGCCCCCAGCTTGGCGGCATGCTCGATCATCCCCAGAGTGTGCTCCACCGAGAGGTCCACCAGGGCCCGAACCAGGTCCGGGTCCAGGTGCAGAGCCATCAGCAGCTTATCCATGCCCATCAGGTAGGTCGGATAGCTGAAGGAGTCGTGCAGGTGCACACCGAGGGCGCGTTGCCCCCGGAAGCGTGCTGCCAGGTCCTCCAGCTGTTGCAGGCGCCCCGGCGCCCAGGGATCGGGAGCGCGGTAGTCGCGCAGGTCGTCCATGGTCTCTATCGGTCCACCCATGGGCATGGGCACGACCTCGGTTCCCACCCCGCGCGTCACTCCCCACTCGTCCCGCACGATATGCTTCTCGCGGTCAACTACCGTCTTGGCGTAGAGCGACGAGGGTGTGCCCGTGATGGCACCCTCGATGTCCATCTTCTCCAGAAAGTCGGCGTGGTTGCCGCCCGGACAAAGCGCCTCCACCACCGTGGGGTGGATGAGTATCTCGAAGGTAGGGACCCGATCGGGCTGCACGCCATCCAGTACGGCCAGGAAGCGGTCTCTCGCGTTCACTTCACTCTCCAATGCCCGTCATTCGGTGGCCACAAAGAACAGGGCGCGGGAAGGCCTCCCGCGCCCCAGAGCGATCACGTTATGCCAGAGAAGCCCGGCCTAGGCCGTCTCCTCGAGCCAGTCCACCGGCCGCTCCGACTGCGTCAGGAGGAGAGGCGGGTTGCCCAGCAGCACGGTGTCGGCGCTGACGATACACTTACGCACGTCCTTGCGCGAAGGGATCTCGTACATCACGTCCAGGAGGATCTCTTCGACGATGGTGCGCAGACCGCGTGCGCCCGTCTTGCGCTCCAGCGCCTTGTCGGCGATGGCCGTCAGCGCATCCTCGGTGAACACCAACTCCACGTCGTCCAGGGCGAAGAGGCGCTGGTACTGCTTGAGCACCGCGTCCTTGGGCTGGGTGAGGATGTCGATGAGGGTATCGCGGTCCAGCGGGTCGACGCTTACCACGATGGGCAAGCGCCCCACAAACTCGGGGATCAGCCCGAACTCGAGCAGATCGTCCGGCGTGACTTGGCGCAGCAACTCGCCCAATGCGGCGTTGCGGTTGTGACGCTCCACCTCGCCCTTGGGGAAGCCTACCCGTCCCTTGGCGCCCACGCGCCGGGCTACGATCTCCTCCAAGGTGTCGAAGGCGCCGCCCACGATGAACAGGATCTTCCCGGTGTTGATCTGCAGGAACTCCTGATGCGGGTGCTTGCGCCCACCCTGGGGAGGCACATTGGCCAGGGTGCCCTCGATGATCTTCAGCAGGCCTTGCTGCACCCCCTCACCCGACACGTCCCGGGTGATGGAGGGGTTGTCCCCGGCCTTGCGGGCGATCTTGTCGATCTCATCGATGTAGACGATGCCCTTCTCCGCCCGAGCGATGTCAAAGTCGGCCACCTGAATGAGGCGGAGGAGAATGTTCTCCACGTCCTCGCCCACGTAGCCGGCCTCGGTGAGAGAAGTGGCGTCGGCGATGCAGAAGGGTACGTTGAGGATGCGGGCTAGTGTCTGCGCCAGCAGCGTCTTGCCACAGCCGGTGGGGCCGACGAGGAGCACGTTGCTCTTCTGCAGTTCCACCCCGTCGTCCGGGCTGTCGTTACTGATGCGCTTGTAGTGGTTGTAGACCGCCACCGAAAGCACCTTCTTGGCCTGGTCCTGCCCCACCACGTATTCGTCGATGCGCTGGTAGATGTCCTTCGGAGAGAGCAGCTGCACGGCGCTCTGCACCGGCTGGACCTTGGCCCCGCGCTCCTCCTCCAGGATGTCCCGACAGAGGTCCACGCACTCATCGCAGATGAACACACCGTCCGGCCCGGCTATCAACCGGCTGACCTGGTCCTGGCGCCGGTTGCAGAAGGAGCAGAACTGCATGCTGCGCGGGTTATCCATCCGCTTTGTCCTCCGATGCCTCGGCGTCGGCCGCGTTGAGGAGCTCCACCTTCTTGTCGTTCGCGCTCAGGACCTGATCGATGAGGCCGTAGTCCAGCGCCTCTGCCGCCGACATGAACCGGTCCCGCTGGAAGTCAAGCGCGATCTGCTCCACCGTCTGGCCGGTATGGCGCGCCAGGATCTGGTGTAGGCGGCCCTGCATACGCAGGAGTTCCTTGGCGGCAATCTCCACGTCCGGAGCGTAGCCGCGCGCGCCGCCGCCGGCCGGGTGCATATGCACCGTGGCGTTGGGAAGGGCGTAGCGCCGACCCTTGCTGCCGGCTGCCAGGATGAGCGTGCCCAGGCTGGCCGTCCAGCCCACGGCGATGGTGCTTACCGGGGCCTCGATGATCTGGATGGTGTCGTACATCGCCAAGCCGGGGTAGATCTCCCCGCCGGGGGAGTTGATGTAGATCGAGATCTCCCGCTCCGGGTCTTCCCGGTTCAGGTACAGAAGCTGGGCCACCACCAGGTTCGATACCTGGTCGTTGATGGGTGTGCCTAGGAAAATGATCCGTTCCCGCAATAACAGTGAGTAGATGTCGTAGGCGCGCTCGCCCCGACCGGTGGATTCGATAACCATTGGAATCAGACTATTCATACTTACTCTTCCTTCGGCGTTGAGGCCTCGTCCTCCCCCTCGGCCGTTTCCACAATCTCGACCGCGGGCGACGGCATCTCTTCCAGCGGGATCTCTTCTTCCTCCGGCTCCGGCTCGCCCGTGACGATGCTCACCAGGCGGCGCATCCCGCGCTCCATAACTAGGCTGGCAGCTACGCGCGCCCGGAACTCCGGACTGCTGAGGTACTCAGACACTCCCGCCGCGCCGGCGCCCATGTCCTGCGCCATGCGATTGATCCGCGCCGTGAGTTCCTCGTCGCTGGCCTCAATTCCCTCTTCCTTGATCAGCTGGCGCAGGGCCTGACCCTCGCGCACGTTCTTCTCTGCCACGGGGCGCTGCCGCTCGCGCAGCTCCTCCCGCGTAGTCTTCATGGCCTGGTAGTAGGCCTCCAGGCTGATGCGCTGCTGCCGCAAGCGCTGCTCGAGCGTGGACATGAGGCGGTCGAGCTCGTCCTCGACGGCCGCCTGGGGATACTTGATCGTCGCCCCGGCCACCAGCGCCTCCACGGCGCTCTGGCGCAGCTTCTCTTCCGCCGTCTCCTTCGCCTGGCCCTCCAGACGCTGACGCATCTCCTGTCGCAGGTTGGCCAGATCGTCGTAGTCACCCATCATTACGGCGAACTCGTCGTTCAGCTCCGGCAGGACCTGGGCGTGCGTCTCGTTCAGCTCCACGGTCACATGGGCCTTCTTGCCGGCGATGTCGTCGTTCGGGTGATCCACCGGGAAGACGGTGTCGAACTCGACCACATCTCCAACAGTGGCTCCGACCAGGTGCTCCGATAGGCCGGGCACTCCCTCTTCCTCCACCGACGGCACCGGGAAGCGGGCACTCTCGTCGTCGTCCTTGGGCCCGTCCTCAACTTCAACGAGCATGCGACCGTTGACGACGTCGCCGACTTGCAGCGGGCGCTCGATGGGCTCCAGGTGCCCACGCTGCCGGCGGAGCTCGTCCAAGTACTCATCCACCGCCTCGTCGGTCACCTCGGCCGGCTCCCGCTCTACCTTGACGGAGCGGTAGTCGCCCAGCTCAACGACTGGCTCGGTGGGCACATTCACGGTGATGCGGGGGGGATGCGCCTCCATCTCGGTGAGCTCGGGCCGGCTGTAGGGCTCGATCTCCTGCTCCTCGATGGCCTTAGCCACCAACTCGGGAGCGACGTTCTCCAGCGCCTCGTGGGTGAGGTAGTCATCACCGACAAGGCGGACAATGACGTCGTAAGGGGCCTTGCCCTTGCGGAAGCCCGGAATCTGGAAACGACGAGATGCATCCTGGGCCGCCTTGCGCTTGGCGGCGGCCATAGTCTCGTCGTCAACTTCGATGGTAAGGCTGGTGACGCAATCTTCGGTCTGCTGGGTAGTTACCTTCAACTGGTGTCGCTCCTGGCAGGATTCGAACCAGATTATAGCACCGGCGTCTTTCGTGCCACAAAGGCCCGCCGACCGCCAGCCCGCCGACCGTCGCCACCGTGTCCGGCGCCGGTGGCCCGTGTATAATGGCGGTGTACGGGACGAGGAGTAGGGCAGGTAGGGAACAGGATGGTCAAGGCGATGGACACATACCGGACGGAGGCGGTCATCACTAAGGACCGCACTCTGACCTTGGAGGATCTTCCCTTCCAAGCGGGCGAACGCGTCGAGGTGATCGTCGTTACTCAGGCTGGTCCGCCTACCGAAGGCGGCTCTCGCCCCCTGCGGGGTACGCCTGTGCGCTATCGTGACCCGTTCGAGCCGGTTGCCGAGGCTGACTGGGAGTCTCTCACTTGATCGTTCTGGACACACATGTCTGGAGCTGGTGGGTCCACTGCCCAGAGAGGCTTACCGACGCACAGCAGAGCGTCCTCACGGCCGCCGAGGCCGACGTCATCGGCGTCAGCGCCATCTCCTGCTGGGAAGCGGCGAAGCTGGTGGAG
>JAAYAV010000338.1 GCA_012719195.1 Anaerolineae bacterium
TCTTCGCGCAGTTGGCCAAGCTCAGCCCCCAGGGAACGGTCCACCTGAACACCCTCTGCTCGGCCATCAACGTCCTGCGCCGGTGCCCGCCCGAGCCGATACTGGCTGAGTTATCGCTGGACTGGCGTTACGTTGGGGTCGGCAACGGGTACTACGCCCTGGACGAACGAGCCCTCTCACAGGAGCGTTAGTTAGATGCAGCTGAAGCCAACCGCTAACACGCGGTTCAGGATAGACCTTGATTGGTGGGATCGGGAAGGGCGCAGCTTTCGGGTAGAGCTGTGGAATCACCTTTGCCCGGAGTGCCGCCAGCGCTTCGTATCCTACCGAGATACCGAGACCATCGACTGGGTAGACCCGGAGACGGCCGAAGTCATGCGGGTGGACGGACTGTGGCATAGCCTGCGCCACTGCTGCTCCGAACGCCCCGAGTACTTGGCCAGCGACGTAAGCCTCTCCACAGCGATCTTCAGGCTCTTCCTCGCCAACGGCAATGAACCGCTCTCGGCCCTGGATATATGGCAGCGCTTGGCCCGGCGAGATCCGGACACGATTCTCCGTCTGTTGCTTCGGGGTAGGTCCTACTACGGCATCCGCGTGTTCGACGAGCAAGCCTGAGGCGGCGCCATGCCACTGTACGAGTACGTGTGCGGGCAATGTGGTGCCCATCGCGAGGCGCTGCGCAGCTCGTCCCTGGCAGACGAGCCCATCGAGTGTGAGCGGTGCGGATCTGACGACTCCAGCCGGCAGCTGTCTCGCTTCTGCGCGATGAGCGCCGGGGCCGACGGCGGTCACTCCATCGCCGGCGGCGGCTGCGGATCCTGCGCCGGAGGGCACTGCGCCACCTGCGGATCGCACTGAGCCGCCGCGCACTCACCCGCTGGGGGCAGGCTAGCCCAGCCCCCTCACAAGCGCTCGGGAGGCAGAGGCGATGGCCGTAGTGACTGTATCGAGGCAAACCGGCAGCGATGGCGACGATGTCGCTCGCATGGTGGCGGCTGATCTGGGCGTTCCTTACGCTGCACGGGAGATCATCGAGAAAGCGGCCTTCCAGGCTGGGCTGCCTCAGGAAGTGCTGGACGCGAAGGAGAAGGAGTCCTCCCAGGAGAGGACCTTCGCCACCAGCGACATGGTGGGGCTGGTCCGGCGCAGCCAGACCGGTCGCCGGCAGCAACTGGCCGACTCGCTCTACCTTCAGTACGTGAGTGAGGCAGTGCGGCAGTTCGCGGCTGACTCCTGCGTGATCGCCGGCCGCGGTTCACAGTTCATTCTGCAGGACCGGCCCGATGCCGTCCACGTGCACATCTATGCCCCTGAGGCCTTCCGCGTGGCGCGGATGATGCAGTTGGAGCAGCTGTCTCGTGAGGCGGCACAGCGTGCCGTACGCATCGGCGACGCCGAGAGGGCTGCATTCACCAAGCGCTACTTCAACAACGCGAACTGGCGTAACCCGGACTACTACAACCTTATGGTGGATACCGGCCGCATCGGCGTCGATGCCGCGGCGGCGATCATCGTGGCCGCCGCCCGGTCTCTGGGCTGAGCGAGCCCGCAGAGACGCCAGGGATGGACATCCCTGTTCGCGTTTTTGACATTCTTGGCCGTATTGACTACAATGATAGGTTGGTAGGGAAGCGGCTGGTACACGGCAGGTTGGGCCACGAGGCAGACATAAGCAAGCACCGGGCGGTGCCCACAGGTGGCATGGGGCGATACTCCTTTTACACCTCTTTCCTTTCGGCAACAACAGATACTGATCACCACAATCGCGCGGCGCTCCTGGTCGGGCGTCGCTTCGCGTCCCCCTGAGACGTCCAGGCGGGACTTAGGTTGCGCAAGGGGGCGGCGGGAGCCGCTTTCGGTGCTCGGGCCGGTTCAGTGACGGCCGGGTTCGTCGCTGCGACCTGGACACTCTCGTGTGCGCGAGCCGCGTGCGCACGGATGACGTCGGCGCAAGGGCACGTTTCCTCTGGAAGGAGAATTGGCGACTATGTTTGACGCTGGCAACGGCAATCGCAAGTCCTACGGCAAGATCCACGAGGCACTAGCCCTGCCGCCCCTCATCGAGGTGCAGCGGGACTCTTTCGAGTGGCTAGCTGAGGAGGGGTTGCGGGACCTATTTGATGAAGTTTCTCCCATTGTTAGCTTCAATAAGCAGCTCGAACTGAAACTTGGCAGCTACCGCTTTGGCGACCCTGCCTACGACGAGGCCCAGTGTCGCGAGCGCGACATGAGCTTCGCCGCCCCGCTCTGGGTGACGATGCGCCTGGAGAATCGTGAGACCGGTGAGATCTCCGAGCAAGAGGTCTTCATGGGGGACTTCCCCCTCATGACGGAGAACGGCACCTTCATCATCAACGGGGCCGAGCGGGTGGTAGTGTCTCAGCTGATTCGCTCGCCGGGCTGCTACTTCACCATGGACGAGGACCGTACTACCGGGCGTCACCTCTGCATGGCGAAGCTCATCCCGGACCGTGGCGCTTGGCTGGAGTTTGAGACCAGTCGGCGCGACATCATCTCGGTGAAGGTGGACCGCAAGCGCAAGCTGCCGGTCACCCTGATGCTGCGCGCCCTGGGCGCGGTTGAGGATGGCCTGATCAACAGCCCTATCGTGGAAGGCACCGACGAAGAACTCCTGAACCTCTTCGAGGACATGGAGCTATCGGAAGAGCACGACTATTTGACCACGACCATCGAGCGCGACCCGACCAAGACCGCAGCTGAGGCGGTTATGGAGTTCTACCGGCGTCTGCGCCCGGGCGATCCGGTCACGCCCGATAACGCCCGCAACTTCCTCTACGGCCTGCTCTTCGACCCGCGTCGCTATGATCTCAGCCGGGTGGGGCGATACATGCTCAACCGCCGGCTGCGGCCCGGGAGCGAGGAGACGCGTCGCACGCTGGTCAAGGACGACTTGGTGGCCATAGTGCGGCGGATGGTCAAGCTGAACACCGAGGATGCGCCTCAGGGTGACGACATCGACCACTTGGGCAACCGCCGCGTCAAGACGGTGGGCGAGCTGATTCAGAACCACCTCCGCATCGGTCTGTTGCGGATGGAGCGGGTCGTGCGCGAGCGCATGAGCATCCGCGACCCGGAGCGTCTGACGCCCATCTCGCTGGTTAACATCCGACCAGTGGTGGCGGCGATGCGCGAGTTCTTCGGCGGCAGCCAGCTTTCGCAGTTCATGGATCAGACTAACCCGCTGGCGGAGCTGAACAACAAGCGCCGTCTGTCGGCTCTGGGACCGGGAGGTCTCCACCGAGACCGCGCCGGCTTCGACGTCCGCGACGTGCATCACAGCCACTACGGGCGCATCTGCCCGGTGGAGACTCCCGAAGGGCCGAACATCGGCCTCATCGGGTCGTTGGCCACCTTCGGTAGGGTTAACGAGTACGGTTTCGTCGAGACGCCTTACCGCAAGGTGATCAACCGGGTCACCAACTCGCCGGACGACCTTCTGGGCGAGATTCTGCGCGAGGACGTGGTGCAGGACGAGGAGACCATCGCCACCTCCGGCACACGCATCGACGAGGACCTGGCGCTTCGCCTGTCGCAGCTGCCCCGCACCGACTTCCTGGTGCAGCCGCGCGTCACGGCGGATGTCATCTACCTGAGCGCCGATGAGGAGGAGCAGTTCGTCATCGCCCAGGCCAACACGTCCTTGGACGAGGAGGGACGCTTCCTCGAGGCGCGCGTCGACACCCGCCAGGGCGACAGCTACGCCATGCAGCCGGCCGAGCGCGTCAGCTACATGGACGTGTCTCCCAAGCAGGTGGTGGGTGTGTCCGCCGCTCTGATCCCCTTCCTGGAGCATGACGACGCCAACCGCGCCCTGATGGGATCGAACATGCAGCGGCAGGCAGTTCCGCTGCTGAAGCCGGATGCCAGTCTGGTGGGAACGGGCGTAGAAGGCCGTGCCGCTCAAGACTCGGGCCAGGTGCTGTTGGCCGAGGACGACGGAGAGATCACCTCGGTAACCGGTGACAGAATCGTGCTGGCTACCGACGACGGGCGGGAAGTCCAGTACCACTTGCGGCGGTTCCGCCGCTCAAACCAGAGTACCTGCATCGACCAACGCCCCATCGTGTTCCGCGGTCAGCGCGTGACGCGCGGGCAGCCGCTGGCGGACAGCTCGTCCACCCGGAACGGTGAGTTGGCGCTCGGCCAGAATGTGCTGGCGGCTTTCATCTCCTGGGAGGGCGGCAACTACGAGGACGCTATCCTCATCTCGGAAGAGCTGGTACGCGATGATAAGTACAGCTCCATCCACATAGAGAAGCACGAGATCGAGGCGCGCGACACGAAGCTGGGCCCGGAGGAGATCACTCGCGACATTCCCAACGTCGGTGAGGATGCGCTGGCGGACCTCGACGAGGAAGGCATCGTGCGCATCGGTGCCGAGGTGGGACCGGGAGACATCTTGGTGGGCAAGATTACCCCCAAGGGAGAGACGGAGCTCACTCCGGAAGAGAAGCTGCTCCGTGCCATCTTCGGCGAGAAGGCCCGCGAGGTGAAGGACTCTTCATTGCGGTTGCCTCACGGCGAGAAGGGCAAGGTCGTGGATGTGAAGGTCTTCACCCGCGAAGAGCACCGCGACCTGCCGGCCGGCGTGGACAAGATGGTGCGCGTGAGCGTGGCGCAGCGGCGCAAGCTCACTGAAGGCGACAAGATGTCGGGACGGCACGGCAACAAGGGAGTGGTCTCTCGGATAGTGCCCGTCGCCGATATGCCTTTCCTTGATGACGGAACTGCAGTGCAGATCATCCTCAACCCGCTGGGCGTCCCGGGCCGCATGAACATCGGCCAAATCATGGAGACGCATCTCGGCTGGGCTGCTGATCGTCTGGGTTTCCAGGCGGTCACTCCGGTGTTCGATGGCGCCAGCGAGCGTGAGATCGCCGCCGAGTTGGGCCGAGCCTATCTGATGGGCCGAGCCTGGCAAGACGTCCGCGACCGCGCCTGGGAGTGGGCCGAGTCCATCGGAGTTGAGGAAGACGAGGTCCAGGACGACGACGAAATGCGAGCCCTGTACGTCACGGCCCACTACAATGGCCATGACTCCGAGCGGCTGATGTCCGACCGAGACTACGCCCGCCAGGTGGTTCTGCGGCAGTGGCTCAGCGAGCGCGGCTATGACCCGGACCTGGTAGTCCCGGAGTCGAGCCCGACCAAGCTGGCGGACCGGGCGGCCTCTGACGAAGCGGCCCGTAACGCCTGCTGGCGTACTTGGATGGAGGAACACGACCGCGACGCGTCAGGGATCGCCGATGAGGAACTGGAGACAGAAGCGCAGCGAGTGCAGCAGGAGACGGGCTGGCCGGTGCCGACCACCGGAAAGATGCGCCTCTACGATGGCAAAACGGGAGAGCCCTTCGATCAGCCGGTGACGGTCGGCTACATCAACATGATGAAGCTGTTCCACCTGGTTGAGGACAAGGTCCATGCTCGTTCGACGGGACCCTACTCGCTGGTGACCCAGCAGCCGCTCGGCGGCAAGGCGCAGTTCGGCGGACAGCGCTTCGGAGAGATGGAAGTCTGGGCGCTCGAAGCCTATGGTGCCGCCTACACCTTGCAGGAGATGCTAACTATCAAGTCCGACGATGTCACCGGTCGTGTGAAGACCTACGAGGCCATCGTCAAGGGTGAGGCCATAGAGCCGCCGGGAGTGCCGGAGTCGTTCCGTGTGTTGGTTAAGGAGATGCAGAGTCTGGGCTTGTCCATTCAGGTGTTTGACGGTAAGGGCCAGACGATCGAGTTCGGCAAGGAGCAGCCCGAGGAGCGTGTGCCTCGCCTGCCCGGCGGCTTGACCGGATTGCCCGGACTGACTAGGGGAGGATAGCTTTGGAAGTCAATGACTTCAGTCGTATCAGAATCAGCCTAGCCTCACCTGAGGAGATGCTGTCATGGTCGTATGGCGAGGTTACCAAGCCGGAGACCATCAATTACCGGACCCTGCGGCCCGAACGCGACGGCCTCTTCTGCGAGCGCATCTTTGGTCCGACCCGCGACTTCGAGTGCTACTGCGGTAAGTACAAGCGCGTACGTTATCGTGGAGTGGTCTGCGACAAGTGCGGCGTGGAAGTTACCCGCAAGGAAGTGCGGCGGGAGCGCATGGGGCATATCAAGCTAGCGGCCCCGGTGGCGCACATCTGGTACGTGAAGGGAGTTCCCAGCCGACTGGGATTGCTCCTGAACATATCGCCGCGCAACCTGGAGCGCATCCTCTACTTCGCCCAATACATCATCTACGACGTCAACGAGGATATGCGCACCCGTACCATGCAGCGGCTGCAGAAGGAGGCCTCGACGGCCATCCAGGCGCTCGAGCAGCAGGCTGAGCAGCGGGTGGAGGCTGAGATCGGCACGTCGGTGGAGGCGCAGCTCCAAGAGCTGGACGCTGAGATCGAAGAGACGAAGGCCGCCATCGAGAAGGACATGAACGACCGGGCCGACGCCGTCATGAGCGAGACCCGAACGCTCCAGGAGTGGCTGGAGGAGCACATGGGCGTGCCCTCGCCCAAGGCAGTGCGGGTCAGCAGCCTGGACCGCGACCTGCTTCGCGAAGGAGAGACGGTCTCCCAGGAGCACGTGCACAGCCTGAAGGGGTGGGTCGAAGAGCGTCTGACGACTCTCAAGACCGATGCCGACTCCAGGCTGGAGGAAGTCCGGCGCACCCTTGGTGGCCAGCGGGAGCGAGCGGAGTTTGAGCGGACTCAGCAGTCCGAGGGCATCCGAATGGAGGCGCAGCGCGAGGCGGACAAGATAACGGCCAAGCTGCAGGAGCAGCTGGATGAACTGAAGGCCATCCGCGAGCGCGAGCTGATCTCCGAGACGCACTACTACGACCTGGCCGTGAAGTGGGGGAACATCTTCTCTGCCGGAATGGGGGCCGAGGCGGTCTACGAGATCGTTCGCAAGGTAGACCTGGATAAGCTGGCCGAGGAACTGCGGATCGAGCTGCGCACCACGCACTCCAAGGCGCGGCGGCAGAAGGCCGCCAAGCGGCTGCGGGTGGTGGAGTCGTTCCGTAAGTCGGGCGCGCGCCCGGAGTGGATGATCCTAACCACACTGCCGGTGATCCCGCCCGACCTGCGCCCGATGGTGCAGCTGGACGGCGGCCGTTTCGCCACCAGCGACCTCAATGACCTGTATCGCCGAGTCATCAACCGCAACAACCGGCTCAAGAGGCTGCTGGAGCTGGGCGCACCGGACGTGATCGTTCGGAACGAGAAGCGTATGCTGCAGGAGGCGGTGGACTCGCTCATCGACAACGGCCGCCGCGGCCGCATGGTCTCTCGCTCCGGGCGACGTAAGCTCAAGTCTCTGTCGGACATGCTCAAGGGCAAGCAGGGCCGCTTCCGCCGTAACCTGCTCGGCAAGCGCGTGGACTACTCCGGGCGTTCGGTCATCGTGGTCGGCCCCGATCTGGCCCTGCACCAGTGTGGTCTGCCCAAGACCATGGCGCTGGAGCTGTTCAAGCCCTTCGTGATGAGGCGGCTGGTGGAGCGCGAGGTGGCGCACAACATCAAGAGCGCCAAGCGCATGGTGGAGCGTATGGCTCCTGAGGTGTGGGACATCCTCGCTGAGGTCGTGAAGGATCGCCCCGTCCTGCTGAACCGCGCGCCTACGTTGCACCGTCTGGGCATCCAGGCCTTCGAGGTGGTGCTGATCGAGGGCAACGCCATTCAGATCCATCCACTCGTCTGCTCGGCCTTCAACGCCGACTTCGACGGGGATCAGATGGCCGTACACGTGCCGCTGTCCGATCGCGCAGTGAAGGAAGCGCGCGAGATCATGTTGGCTTCGGTCAACCTGCTCAAGCCGGCCAGCGGTGAGCCGATCGTAGGGCCCACGAAGGACATGGTCCTCGGCTGCCACTACCTGACAAGCGAGCGCCTCGGCGCCAAGGGCGAGGGCAAGGCCTTCTCCAGCGCCGACGAAGTGGAGACGGCTCTCGCCGTCGGCCTGGTACATCCGCGGGCACGCATCAAGCTGCGCCTGACGCAGCCGGACGGCACCTCGGAGACGCTGGAGACGACTGCCGGTCGAGTGATCTTCAACTCGATGCTGCCGGAAGAACTGCGGTTCGTGAATCGAGTGATGGACAAGTCGGCGCTGAGCGAGCTTGTGGGCAACTGCTACACCCGCTTGGGTGAGGAGCCCACGGCCCTAATGGTGGACCGGATCAAGCACGTCGGATTCCGCTACGCCACCCAGTCCGGCACGACCATCGCCGTGAGCGACATCCAGGTGCCCGAGGTGAAGGAATCCATCATCGCTGAAGCGACGGCCCGGGTGGAGGACCTAGATCGGCTCTTCCGTCGGGGTCTAATCACCGAGATGGAGAAGTACCAGCGCACCGTGGCCATCTGGAGCAAGGCGAAGGACGACCTCACCGACGCAGTACAGAAGAACCTGTCGCCGTCGGACTCCTTGGGAGCCATGGCGGCCTCCGGGGCGACCAAGGGCGGCATCGGTCCGATCTCGCAGTTGGCCGGTATGCGCGGCCTGATGGGCGACCCGTCCGGCCGCATCATCGCGCTGCCCATCCGTTCGAGCTTCCGCGAGGGTCTGACGGCTCTGGAGTACTTCCTCTCCACGCACGGAGCCCGGAAGGGCCAGGCAGATACGGCTCTGCGCACGGCTGATGCCGGCTACCTAACGCGACGACTGGTGGACGTGGCGCAGGACGTCATCATCGAGATGGAAGACTGCGGTACCGACCAGGGCGTATGGATCGATCGGCCGTCTTCGGAGCGCCTCGGCGAGTCCTTTGCCGAGCGCCTCACCCACCGGGTGGCCGGCGCGGCAGTGGTGGATGAGCAGACGGGCGAGATCATCGTGGACCGGAACGAACTCATCACTGAGGATCTGGCGCATCGCATCATGGAGATGGGCGTCGAGCAAGTGCTTGTCCGCTCGCCGCTAACTTGCGAGGCCCGACATGGCCTGTGCCAGCTCTGCTATGGCGGAGACCTGGCGCGTGGCGACATGATCGCCATGGGCGAGGCGGTGGGTATCATCGCGGCCCAGAGCATCGGCGAGCCCGGCACGCAGCTTACGCTGCGTACCTTCCACACCGGTGGTGTGGCCGACCGTGAGGACATCACGCGAGGCCTGCCGCGAGTGGAGGAGCTGTTCGAGGCCCGCATTCCCAAGGGCGAGGCCGTGATCGCCGACATCGACGGTACGGTCAACGTCTTCTGGGATGGTGAGGTCCGGAAGCTGCGGATTACCTCCTCTTCCGCCCGCACCGAGGAGCATCTCATCCCGGAGGGACACGAGCTGCTGCTCAGCGATGGAGACCACGTTCCCAGTGGATCGGCCATCTCTCGGGATCGCGAGGACCCCACCAAGACCGTGATGGCGGAGCACCCGGGCACGGTGTTCTTCGAGGACGACAAGGCCATCGTTCGCTACGACGAGACCATCGAGGAGGAGTACGAGATACCGGCCTCGGCTCGTCTTCGTGTGGAAGAGGGCCAGACAGTCCAGGCGGGCGAGCAGTTGACCGAGGGCTCCAAGAACCCGCGGGAACTGCTGCGGGTGCTCGGCCGCGGCGCCGTCCAGAACTATCTTCTGGAGGAAGTGCAGTCGGTGTACCGAGCCCAGGGCGTGGTGATCCACGACAAGCATATCGAGTTGATCGTGCGCAAGATGCTCAACAAGGTGCGGGTGCGCACCCCGGGCGACACGGAATTCCTGCCGGGCGAGCTGGTGGAGCGCAACCGTTTCGAAGAGGTCAATGGTGAGGTGGTGGAGCAGGGAGGCGATCCCTCCACCGGCCAGGACGTCCTGCTGGGGATAACCAAGGGCGCTCTGAGCACCGATAGCTTCCTGGCGGCGGCCTCCTTCCAGGAGACCACACGAGTCCTCGCCGACGCTGCCGTTCGCGGCGCGGTGGACGAACTCCGCGGTCTGAAGGAGAGCGTCATCATCGGTAAGCTGATCCCGGTGGGCACCGGCCTGCTGCCTGGCTATGGCCAGGAGGCCCAACTTGCCGCCGGTGACGACGAGAATGTTCTGGGGCTGGGCGAGACGGAACTGGTACCCGAGCTCGAGGCGGGCGAAGAACCGGAACCGACCCTGGATCAGGAGCCTGACGCCGCCGGCTAGCACTTCCGGCCGCACACGAGAGGGCTCGACGACAACAAGGCGGGGGCAGCCGGATAGGCTGCCTCCGCTTCGTTGTGGACGGGCGGCTCAGCCGTTCAGCGAAGGGTAGAGCTTGAGGGCGTTGTCACGGTAGAGCTTCGCCAACACGTCGTCGGGCAGGCCGACGCCGGAGATGTTCCAGCGACCCTGCCTCGGTGGGACCTCGGGACCGTGCGGGAAGTAGTCGTCGAAGGTCTCGAGGAAGCGGAAGTAGTAGGGGTACCAGGGACCGAGCGGTGGGCGGTCGGTTCCAAAGACAACACGGTCCTGGAAGTCGATGAGGAAGCGGCGGGCGAAGTGCGGCTGCCGGCCCAACTCGGCGATCCGTTCCGAAATGTCGACGTAGACGTTGGGGTGAGGGGTGAGCAGTTGGTCGGCGACCCACGCCAGGTTCTCGGCGTAGCTGCCTACGTGGGCAACCTGAAACACGGTGCGTGCGTTGGTGCCTACCAGGCCGATCAGCTGGTCCATGAGGGACTCGAAGGTGGGGAACTGGGGCCCGTACCAGCTCCACTCGGGCCGGAGGTGGAGCTCATCCCAGCGCTCGTTGAAGCGGTCGAGCGGGCGGAAAAAGGCCACCGGGTCGGCGGTATGGATGAGGACCGTGGCGCCGGCGTCGGCCGCGACGGCCCATAGCTCGCCCAGTCGGGGATCATCGACCGGGATTAGCCGGCCGTGCTCGTCCCGGTGGCGCAGCCCCAGTCCCTTGGAGACCTTGAGACCGTCGGCGCCGAGGGCCAAGGCGCTGGCCAACTGCTCGGCCAGTACCGCCGGCCAGCCGGGCTCCGCACACACGGACCAGTCGAGGACGGCGAGCACGGCCATCCGGCCGCGATGGGCTTCCTTATAGGAGGTGAGGGCGGACCGCAGCCGTTCCGGGCGGCCGTCCAGGTCAACGAGGCCGCGGAGGTTGCGCCGGTCCATCATGTCAATGAGTTGCTGCGGCGACTGGAGAGTCCAGGCCGGGTCGTAGGCATCCTCGGCGTGGAGGGCGAGGTGGTTGTGGGCGTCGATGGCCGGGAATCGCGCCCGTTCCGGCCTGTGCTCCGGCAGGACAAGCTGCGACTGAGGCTCGAACTGCGACAGGGGCAACGATCGGTCCACGTCTGCTCCTCAGTTGGCTGGTAGGTGGTGTCCGACGGGCCGGCGAACGTCTCGGTGAGGCCAGTGATACCGCGCGAGCGGGGCGCCGTCAAGCGGCGATCCTCCGCGGCGGGCACGTCAGGGTGCGTTTGCGCGAGCTAGGGCCCCGTGCTAGAATCCACAGTCGGCAATCACGCCGCAGAGACACCGAGCACGGCATATGTGCCGCGTGTCCATCGCTAGAGGAGGAAGGCTTGCCAACAGTAAATCAACTGGTGCGTAAAGGGCGCAAGGCAACGGGCAAGGCATCCAAGGCTCCCGCGCTTCAGTACAGCTACAACAGCCAAGAGCGACGCACGAAGCGCGTGGCCAAGGGTAACCCCCAGAAGCGTGGCGTCTGTACCCAGGTTCGCACGACTACGCCCAGGAAGCCCAACTCCGCGCTGCGGAAGGTGGCTAGGGTGCGGTTGAGCAACCAGATAGAAGTGACTGCATACATCGGGGGCGAGGGCCACAACCTCCAGGAGCACAACGTGGTTCTGGTGCGCGGCGGCCGCGTGAAGGACGTGCCCGGTGTTCGGTATCACATAGTCCGCGGTGCGCTGGACTCCTCCGGAGTCAACGGCCGCAACCAGGGCCGGTCCAAGTACGGTTCGAAGAGGCCTAAGAAGTAGTATCTCGGTGGCGCGATGCGCCCTCGCCCTCCTATCCGGGCGGTGGGCGCTTTCCCCGGGCCCAGGTGGCTACCGAGCCGCCAGGTACGGGACCTCGCGCCGAGCTTGCTGCAACTAGCTTCTCCCGATCGTCCACCATGGTACGGCCAGCAGAATGATGAAGGGGGCATATGGCCCCGGCGGCGGCATGCGCATTGCTGCCAGTGAGGAGGAAAGGTATGCCTCGACGGTACAGACCGCCTCGACGCGAGATTGAGCCGGATCCTCGGTTCGGCAGTGAGTTGCTGACCCGGTTCGTGAACAAGCTCATGCGCGGGGGCAAGAAGAGCGTCGCATTGAGTGTCTGTTACGACGCCTTTGACGCAATTGAGCAGCGGGCGCGCCGCAGCCCTCTCGACGTGTTCGAGCAGGCGGTGCGTAATGCCACTCCGATGATCGAGGTCAAGCCCCGTCGAGTGGGTGGCGCCACCTACCAGGTGCCTATGGAAGTAGCGCCGCACCGGCGCACGGCTTTGGCACTGCGGTGGCTGGTGAATGCCTCGCGGCAGCGGCCCGGGCGCTCCATGGCCGAGAAGTTGGCGGCGGAGCTCATGGACGCGGCTAATGGCGAGGGTTCGGCGATCCGTCGTAAGGAAGAGACCCACCGTATGGCCGAGGCCAACCGCGCCTTCGCCCACTATCGCTGGTAGATTGCATTAGTCTGGTGAGATTGAGCTAACGTGAGCAGTTACCCCATCGAGAAGACCCGCAATATCGGCGTCATAGCGCATATCGACGCTGGAAAGACTACCACTACCGAGCGCATGCTGTTCTATACCGGTAGAACCCATCAGCTGGGCAACGTTGATGAGGGGACCACGGTTACGGACTGGATGGAGCAGGAGCGGGAGCGGGGCATTACCATCACGTCTGCGGCGGTCACTTGTTACTGGCGCGACTACGAGATCAACATCATCGACACGCCAGGGCACATCGACTTCACCGCGGAAGTGCAGCGGGCGCTGCGAGTCCTCGATGGTGGGGTTGTCGTATTCGATGCGGTGGCCGGTGTGGAGCCGCAGTCGGAGACGGTGTGGCGGCAGGCGGACCGGTTCAGGGTGCCGCGGATCAGCTTCGTCAACAAG
The DNA here is from genome assembly GCA_012719195.1 of Anaerolineae bacterium. Classification (GTDB taxonomy): domain Bacteria; phylum Chloroflexota; class Anaerolineae; order DRVO01; family DRVO01; genus Ch71. Next base: position 13,040 of record JAAYAV010000338.1, read on the forward strand.
ATGGACCGCGTCGGCGCCGACTTCTGGCGCACGATCGGCATGATCCGTGATCGGCTGGGGGCCAACCCGGTGGCGGTGCAACTGCCCATCGGGTCGGAAGCTTCCTTTTCCGGCATCGTCGACCTGATTGGTATGACTGCCTGGACTTACGTCGGTGAGACCGGCTCGAAGGCTGAGACGACCGAGATCCCCGCCGACATGGCGGAGGAGGTGGCTCGGCGACGCGACGAGTTGGTGGAAGCGATCGCCAGCCACGACGACCACATCCTCGGCCGCTATCTGGAAGGCGAGGAACTGAGTGCGGAAGAGCTGATGGCGGGACTGCGTCGCTGCACCATTGCCGGCACGCTGGTCCCGGTGCTCTGCGGGTCATCGCTGCGCAACAAGGGCGTGCAGCGTCTCCTGGATGCGGTGGTTGACTATCTGCCCTCGCCGGCCGAGGTCCCTCCCGTTACGGGCGTGAACCCGGACAGTGACGAGCCGGTAGAGCGACGGGCGACGTTTGACGAGCCCTTCAGCGCCCTAGTGTTCAAGATCGTGGCTGACCCTTACGCCGGTCGCTTAGCCTACCTGCGAGTCTACTCCGGGCGGGCCAAGACGGGCGACACGGTGCTCAACGCTAGCCGCGGTCGCCGGCAGCGTCTGCCGCGTCTGCTGCGGATGTATGCCAACCGGCGCGAGGAAGTCACCGAGATCGTGGCCAGCGACATCGTAGCTACGGTGGGCGTGCGGGACGTAGCTACGGGAGACACGCTGTGCGACGTTCAGCATCCCGTCCTCCTGGAGTCGATCAGCTTCCCCGAGCCGGTGATCTCGGTGGCCATCGAGCCCAAGACCAAGGCCGACCAGGACAAGATGGGCGAGGCCCTGTTCAAGCTATCCGAAGAGGACCCGACCTTCCGCATCCACAACGACGAGACTACGGGCCAGACGCTCATCTCTGGTATGGGCGAGCTGCACCTTGAAGTGCTGATCGACCGGATGCGCCGCGAGTATGGGGTCAGCGCCCATGTCGGTAGCCCCCAAGTCGCCTATCGCGAGACGATCACGCGCGCCGTCACGGCCGAGGGTCGCTTCGTGCGGCAGACGGGCGGGCGAGGCCAGTATGGGCACGTAGAGATCGAGCTCGAGCCGCTCGGTAAGGGCACGGGCCTGGAGTTCGAGGACGCTACCGTAGGCGGATCGGTGCCGCGGGAGTACATCCCCTCTGTCAAGCAGGGGATCGAAGAGGCGGCCAGCGCCGGAGTTATGGCGGGCTATCCAGTAACCGACGTGAAGGTGAGTTTGGTGGATGGTTCGTACCATCCGGTGGACTCCTCCGAGATGGCGTTCCGGATCGCCGGTAGCATGGCCTTCCGTGAGGCAGTGGCGAAGGCGGGCCCGATCCTGCTGGAGCCGGTCATGAAGGTCGAGGCGGTCATTCCCGAGACTGCGGTGGGTGACATCATCGGCAGTCTGCAGCAGCGGCGAGCGGAGATCCAGGGTATTGGACAGCGTCCCGGCGCGGCGCAGTCAGTGGAAGCGCTGGTCCCGATGTCCGAGCTCTTCGGGTACACGACAGAGCTGCGGTCGCTGACGCAGGGACGAGGGACCTTCACCATGGAGTTCCACCACTACGGCGCTGTGCCGCAAGAGGTGGTCAAGCGGCTCGTTGGCTGAGCCGGCTGGTGTCAGGGTTGCGGAGCCGAAGTAGGCAACTATAATACTAAGGTTTGCCCCCCAGCCGGTGGGTAGGTGGGCACAGTACCTGAGGAGGTACCGATGGCGAAGGAGCGGTTTGTACGGACAAAGCCGCACGTAAACGTGGGGACGATTGGGCACATTGACCACGGGAAGACGAGTCTGACGGCGGCGATGACGAAGGTATTGTCGCTGAA
>JAAYAV010000339.1 GCA_012719195.1 Anaerolineae bacterium
AGGCCGTAGCGGGCATTCAGTCGGGGCAGCGAATCGAGGCGGAGCTGAGCACTGGAAGCATTCGCAACCTGGACACCGGGGCGGAGTTCCAGGCGCAGCCCTATCCCGCCTTCATGATGGAGATCATCCAAGCCGGCGGTCTGGTCGAGAAGACTCGGCAAGACCTCGGCCTCAGCAAGGCCGGATAGGCCCAGGAGAGGACATGCAAGCGAAGCTCGCCGTACTGGCCGGAGATGGAATCGGCCCGGAGATTGTGCAACAAGCACTGAAGGTTCTGGACCGGGTGGCCCAGGTGTTCGGGCACCAGTTCGAGACCGAGGACGGGCTCATCGGTGGGATCGCCATCGATGCCAAGGGCATCGCTCTCCCAGATGAGACGGTGGAGATCTGCCATCGAAGCGACGCTGTGCTTCTCGGCGCTGTCGGTGGTCCCAAGTGGGACAACCCTCGGGCGGCCGTGCGCCCGGAGCAGGGGCTCCTGGGCATCCGTAAGGAACTGGATCTATTCGCCAATGTGCGGCCGGTTAAGGTCAGCCCCTACCTGTTGCACGCGTCGCCGCTGCGCCCGGACGTCGTAGCCGGCGTGGATCTGGTCGTAGTCCGGGAGTTGACGAGCGGCATCTACTTCGGGAAGCGGGGGCGGTACCTCGAGGGCGAGGAAGAGCGCGCCTTCGATACGATGGACTACGCTCGCAGTGAGGTCGAGCGCGTGGTCCGGTTCGCCTGCGAGATGGCCGCCAAGCGGCGCAAGCAGGTGGCGTCGGTGGACAAGGCCAACGTGCTCGAGGTCTCGCGGCTTTGGCGAGAGGCTGCCACAGACGTCTTCTCCGCTTACCCGGCGCTGCAGTCGGAGCACATTCTGGTGGACGCCTGCGCCATGTTCCTGGTGCGGCGACCGGCAACGTTTGACGTGTTGGTGATGGGCAACTTGTTCGGCGATGTCCTCACCGACGAGGCCTCCATGATCGCCGGATCGATGGGGATGCTTCCGTCGGCGTCGCTGGGCGCCGGCACGGTGGGTCTGTACGAGCCTATCCACGGGTCGGCTCCCAAGTATGCGGGTCTGGACGTGGCTAACCCGCTGGCCACCATCCTGAGCGGCGCCATGATGCTGCGGCACTCGCTCGGCCTGGAGAAGGAAGCGACGGCGGTAGAAGCGGCCGTGGACAAGGTGCTGGCCGAGGGCTATCGCACTCGGGACATCCATAGCGGCGCGCCCGAGGAGACCAAGGTGGGTACGGCGGCCATGGGTGACCTCGTCGCCGAGCGCATAGGTTACTAGTAGCCGGATACGAATCCGCCGGTCTTTATCGCGTAACATCGAAGGAGACGACCAATGCCCATTCCCGAAGCGAAGTACATCTGGATCGACGGCGAAGTTGTGCCCTGGGCGGACGCCAAGGTCCACGTTCTGACGCACGCCATCCACTACGGATCGGCCGTGTTCGAAGGCATTCGCGCCTATTCGCTGCCCACCGGCACGGCGGTCTTCCGGCTGGACGAGCATCTGCAGCGCCTGCTGGACTCGGCCAAGATCTATCGCATGCCCATGGAGTACGACCTGGGCGGCCTGCGCGAAGCAGTCAAGGCCACGGTGAGGGCCAACGGCCACGAGTCGTGCTACATCCGTCCGGTGGCCATGAGGGGCTACGGGGAGATGGGCGTCGATCCGCGTGGATGCCCGGTGCAGGTGTTCATCGCCACCTGGGAGTGGGGCGCCTACCTCGGTGCCGACGCCCTGCAGAAGGGCATTGACGTCTGCGTGTCCTCCTGGACGCGCATGGCGCCGAACACCTTCCCGTCGCTCGCCAAGACCTCGGCCAACTACGCCAACTCCCAGCTCATCAAGATGGACGCGCTCGAGAACGGGTACGCCGAAGCCATCGTGCTGGACGCGGGCGGTCATGTCTCCGAGGGGAGCGGCGAGAACCTTTTCCTGGTCAAGAAGGGAGCCATCTACACCCCGCCGCTATCGAACTCGGTGCTGGGCGGCATCACTCGCGACAGCGTGATGGTGCTGGCGAAGGACCTGGGCTACCAGTTGCAGGAGTCGGTGATCACCCGCGAAATGCTGTATCTGGCCGATGAGCTGTTCTTCTCGGGCACAGCCGCGGAAGTCACGCCCATTCGCTCGGTGGACAAGATCGTGGTGGGCAGTGGCGAGTGCGGTCCTGTCACCAAGGCTATCCAGTCCGCCTTCTTCGAGATAGTGCAGGGGCGCGTCCCCGACCGGCACGGGTGGTTCACACCGGTAACGTAGCCGCCCGGAGCACTTCCACGAGGTTAGCATGCAGAAGATAGTGGTGTACGACACAACCCTGCGAGACGGCGCCCAGCAAGAGGGAATCTCATTTTCGTTGGCCGACAAGCTGAAGCTGGTGCGCCGGCTCGATCGCTTCGGGGTGGATTTCATCGAGGGCGGGTGGCCGGGTTCCAACCCGAAAGACGCCGAGTTCTTTGCTGCCGCCCGCGGTATCGACCTGGACCATGCCGTTCTCACGGCGTTCGGAAGCACCTGCCGGGCGAACGTGGCTGCCGAGTACGATACGAACCTCCGCATGTTGCTGGAGGCGGAGACCCCGGC
>JAAYAV010000340.1 GCA_012719195.1 Anaerolineae bacterium
TGCCGGATCACGTCGGTGGCGGCGGTGTGCCCCGCGGCGCATGACTGCCTCTGCCTCGTCGCCGACGACGGGCAGACGCCGGACCCGGACGATCTGGTGCATGCCGTCTGGCTGGAGGAGGGGCAGTGGCAGGCGGCCGTCTGGCCCCGGGATGCTGGGGACGGTGCGGCCGGCCTGGCGGCGGTGAGCGTGGAGGGGAACGCCGGCTACAGCAGCGTCCACTTCGTGCTCTGCGGGGCCTTCGAGGAGACGAACCGGCCGGCGGCGCGCCTCTACCAGCTGCAGTTGACGGCGGAGGGGCTGCGCTGGTGGATCCACCGCGGGCCGGTGCTGGTGGGGGATGCTCCCGGTTGCACCTGGTCGCAGCCGGCGCTGGTGGCGGCGGCCGGGGACCGCCCGCGGCTGTTCGTGCGCCAGCATACCGGCTCGGCCAGCCGCTGGGGGCACCTGTTCCTGCTGCGCCTGGGCCTGGTGGGGCCGGTTTCAGCGGGGGACTTCGTGCCCCTGGCGGGGGCGATGGCCGGCGGGATAGGGGCGGCCGCAGGTGTGGGGCAGATCTACTTCGGCGGGGCGGCTCAGGTGTGGCGGTCGCCGTTGTATGCGGGGACGACCGGCCAACGCGTGGACGTTTCGGCGGACGTGGCGAGCTACCGGGCCGGGCGCGATCGGCGGCGGGAGGGCAGCCTGGTGCTGGTGCTGGACGATGACGGTCGCTATGGAGCGGGGGAGGCGGTCGGGTCGGTGCTGCGGCCGGGCGGGCAGGTGTGCCTGCGGGAGGGGTACGTCACGGCGGCGGGGGAGGAAGGGTGCTGCCGCGCGGTCTACTGGCTGGAGGAGGTGCAGCGACGGCAGGGCAAGCGGCGGGAGGTGATCCTGCGCGCCTACGACGGCTGGGGGAAGCTGTGGCGAGCGCGGTCCGATCGGGCGCACGAGTGGAGGACGTCGCCCGCCAATGTGTTGGCGGAGGCACTGGAGCGGTTCGGCTTCGTCTACAGCGACGATGGGTCGCCCTCTCTCTACTCCGCGCTGACGGCGCCGCGTTTCTCCTTGGGGGTGGGGCAGCCTTGGGGCGGGCTGGTGGAACGGGTGCTGGACTACTCCGGCTGCGAGCTCCGCTTCTACACCGATCCGGCGGAGGAGGAGGCCTGGCCCTCGGTGCGGGCCTACGTCTTCACGCCGGCGGAGACGGTCGCCTACGCCTACGGGGAGGAGCATCCGCTGCGGGAGAGCGCCCTGAGCGAGCGAGAGCCGGTCGGCTCCTGGGTGCAGGTCTTCGGGGAGGGAGTATTCGGCGAGGCGCTGGACGGGGAGGCCATCGCGGCGGCGGGCTACGCAGCGGTGGCGACGCTGGTGGACGCGCGGCTGCACGCGGCCACGGACGTGACGGCCGAGGCGGCGGCGGAGTTCGCCTTGCGGCGCGGACGCTGGATCCACGCGGGAGAGTGGCTGGTGGCGCGGCCCCACGTGGGCCAGGAGGTGCTGGACGTGGTGAGCGTGGGGGAGGCGGTGCGGCGGGTGCTGAGCATCGAGACGCGGTTCGACCGGAGGTTGGGGGTGTACGAGGAGCGGCTGGGCTTGGGCGGGGTGTGAGAGCTCCCCGTAGTAGCCCCCGGGCTAAAGCCGCGGGGCTACGGGTTAGCGAAGCCCGCCTTCGCGGGCTGAGGCAGCCGGCGAAAGCGCCCCGGAGTACCGTGGCTAGCGGTCGGCTTCGCCCGTCGTCAGTGGTTTCACGACGCGAAA
>JAAYAV010000341.1 GCA_012719195.1 Anaerolineae bacterium
CCATCCCGGCGGCGTCCTGGTCGCACGTGAGCGTCGGCGCGGACGCCAACACCGGGGTCTGCACCTCCCCGCCCACGGTGCAGATCGTGGCGCCCGACGGGGGCAAGATGGTGTTCGCGGTGGACTTGGTGCGGGGGGAGGAGGTAGTGATCCCGCAGGGTACAACCGACGAGTGGGGCCGCATCGAGATCCTCGGCGGCGGCAAGGACGACCGCGTGGTGTTCAAGCAGACCTGGCCGCCCACCGACAAGCCCCTCACCGGCACCGGCGCTCTCACCTGCGCCAGCCCCCAGGTGATGGGCTTCCCGCCTCCGCCTCTCTACCTGGACATCGTCATCCGCCCGGGCGCTGCCGCCAACGAGGTGCACGTGAGCGTGCTGCCCGCTCAGCCGCTCTCGACACCGCCCACCGTCTCGTTGCATCAGAGGGGCGTTCCCGCGCCGGTGGCCGTGGCCATGTCGTACGATGGCGGCTCCGGCGCCTACCGCGGCACCGGGGCTTTGGACGGGTCCCTGCCCCTGGTGGGCAACGCTCGGGTGACGGCCGTCAGCAGTCTGGCGGTGCCCGTCTACTACATCACCCCATTCGCCGTGAATCAGGTGGTCGCCACGGAGAGCGCCACTATCTGGTCGGCGGACGGGCAGGCAGAGCTGTATCTCCCCGCCGCGACCCTCTCCGCCGACGGCCTGGTGAGCATCCAACCCATCAGCGTGGGGGCAGTCGCGGCTTCACTGGAGGCACAAGCCACCAAGACCGAGTTGCTACCCCTGGCGGGCCCCTTCGAGGTGACCCTGACGGGCGCGTCGTTGACCAAGGGCGCCTCTCTGAGCCTCTTCTACTCCGAGGCCTCCGGGCTAGCGCCCGGCACGGACTCGGATACCATGCGCATCTACCGGTGGAACGGGAGCGACTGGGTGCCGCTGGAGAGCAACGTGGATATTGACCACCGCTACGTGGCCGCCGTGATCACCGAGCCGGGAGTGTACGCTCTCTGGGCCGAGGCCTCCTGGCGGACGTACGTGCCCCTGCTGGCGAAGTAGCTCGGCGGCGCAGCCCCGGGCTGAGTAGTCGGTGGAGAAGCTAGGCGGTTGACGCCCCGGCGTCGGCCGCCTCAGGCCACATGCGCCAATCACGGGGAGGTGAACGAGCGATGAAGGTCTGCTTCCGACTTGTGGCGATGGTCGCCGCGCTTCTCCTCTTCTCTACCGACCCGGCTTCCGCTGCTGATCTCTCCGCGCAAGCGCTCCCCTACCCGGTCGTCTTCGTGGGCAACACCGAGGTCGACCTCAGTTGGGGCGCTAACAGCAACGCGGACTTCCTCTATTACCGCGTCCTCCGCAACGGAGCGGAGATCGCCCGCATCGCGGACGCCCAAACTACGTTCTACCGTGACTCGGAAAGGCCGGCCGGCCAGACGTATCAGTACAGCCTATGCGTGGCCCGTTCGGGGGTGGCCGAGTCCTGCGCCGGCGGCGGGTCCATCACCACCAGCCAGGTGGAAGGCATCGTGTACCGCGACCTGACCTGGTCCGCCGGCACCTACACTATGAAGGCGCAGGTCTACGTCCAGTTGGGCGCCACCCTGACCATCCCGGCCGCCACCACCGTGCGCAGCGCCACGGCAGGAACTGCGGTCACCCTCTCCGCTGCCCTCTCGGACCCGGCCAAGCGCGGGGTGATCAGAGTGGATGGTGCGACGCTGCGCGACATTGGGTTGGTGCTGGGCCCCGGCTCGTCGCTGCAGAACGGCACGGTGACCGGCGGGAGCGTGACCGCCCGCTTCTACGATCCCGGCAGCGTGGTCGTGTCCGGCACCCAGTTCACCAACTCGCGGGTTCAGGTGCTGCCACCGGAGGTCCCGGCCTCGGTGAGCGTCACCGGGAACACCTTCCGCACCCAAGAGCCCTTTAGCGGCACGACCTTCGTGCAGGTAAGCGACACCATCGCCACCATTGAGGGCAACCAGTTCTACCTCGGCCCGCCGTCTACTCGACCGCACACCGCCATCACGCTGTTGGGCAACTGTGGCACGGCCACCGTTCGCGACAACTACCTGCAGGTGACCCCCACCGCCTACACCAGCGTGGGCA
>JAAYAV010000342.1 GCA_012719195.1 Anaerolineae bacterium
CGCTTCGGCGCTTACGTGGGCGCGAAGTACTGCCTGAGCACCGACCACGGCTCCAACGCCATCATGGCCGGGCTGTTCGCCGTGGGCGTGGGACCGGGCGACGAGGTGATCGTGCCCGACCTGGGCTACATCGGCTCCTACACCGGCGTCATCCACCTGGGCGCGCGCCCCGTCTTCTGCGATGTCGACCCGCGAACGGGCCTGACCGACCCGGCCGACGTGGAGAAGCGCATCACCGCCAAGACGAAGGCGATCCTGCCCATCCACCTCAACGGCTACGTCTGCGACATGGACGGGCTGTTCCGCCTGCGGGAGAAGTACGGCCTCGCCATCGTCCACGACGCGGCCCACGCGCATCCCGCCGGCTGGGACGGCGTAAAGGTGGGGGCGCTGGCGGACGTGGCCTGCTTCAGCATGCAAGGGGCGGATCCGTTCGGGAAGCCGGTTCCCGCGGGCGAGGGCGGCATCAACACCACCAACAACCGCGAGTACTACGAGCGCATCCTCATCTTCTGCCACCTGCACCGCACCGGCATCGCCGAGGAACTGACCAACCCGCAGTACCGCATGCTGGGCAACCAGGGACTGGGCCTGAAGTGGCGCGCTCACCCGTTTACCATGGCGCTGGGCCTCATCTCCATGGACAGCGTGGAGTACCGCAACGAGCGGCGCCTGCATTACCGCGAGCAGTTGTACGATGCTCTGCGCGATGTGCCCGGCGTGCGCCTTCCCGAGTCCTACCCCAAGGCGCAGGACGGCGGCTTCTACGGTGGGCTGCGCATGTTCTACGCTGCGGAGCAATTGGGCGGGCTGTCATCGGACAAGTACATGAAGGCGCTGCAGGCCGAGGGCGTACCCGTGACACGTTACCGCGACCAGCCCGAGCACATGCGGCCCCTGATCCAGCGCGGGTTCGACCTGTACGGAGGCGGCCGGGGGCCCATCCTGCCGGGGACGTACAGCTACAAGAAGGGCGACTTCCCGGTGACCGAGGCGCTGGTGGGCGGTCAGCTGATGCGCCTGCCCGCCTACGTCGAGCCGGCCGACGGCGTCATCGAGCAGATCGTCGCCGGCTACAAGAAGGTGGCCGAGGGCTACGAGAGCCTGCTCTAGCGCTAGTTGGGAGGGAGCGCTTCCGGCTCCCTCCCGTCTTCCTGGCCTGAAGTTGGGCCCATGGTCGCCTCGCAGCCGGCCGAGCCCGGCTCGAGTTCCGAGCCGACCTCTAGAAGAAGACCTTGGCGAAGCGGAGCAGTCCCTGAGCCCAGGGAGCGCGGTGGGTGATCCCGCTGGCGCGCGAAAGCTGATCGTAGTTGTCCAGATACCACTGGTAGTTGCGGATCAGTGCGGCGCGGTTGGAGTACGCCGGGGCGAAGCCTAGGCGCTTCTCGGCTTTCTCGATGGAGACGAACGACTCCTTGCCGATGGTCTCGTAGATCCACTTGTAGAGGGGCGAGAGCTTGAGCGTCTCCAGAATTCGCAGCGCCAGGATGGCCGGCTTCTCCGGCAGCGGCACGACGTGCGCTCCGTGCCCGGCATAGTCGAGCACGGCCTGGAAGTCGCTGCGCGGCGTGCCGAACTCCTTAGCCCCGATGTTGAAGGTGTCGTTGGCTACATCGGGCGGTAAAGTGGCCGCCAGCCAGATCGCCTGACACAAGTCCTCTACATCTAGGTACTGATAGGGGTTGTCGCCCCGCCCGAGAATGGGGAAGTTCTTCCCTTCCTTCGCCCACTCGAAGAGCAGGGCGAAGACGCCCAGCCGTTCGGGCCCGACCATCGACTTCGGGCGCAAGATGGGCAAGCACATGCCCGACTCACGGAACTCCTCGCAGACCCCCTCCGCCAGTATCTTGGCTTCGCCGTAATTGCCGACCCCGAATAGGCGGTCGGTCTCCAGCAGGGGATGGTGGTCGGGCACGCCGTAGACTGCCGTGGACGAGACGTGTACTACCCGCGAGACGCCGGCCTCCTGTGCCGCCGTGAGGACGCAACGCGTACCCTCGACCTCGGTGGAGAAGATATCGGCCGGCTTGTAGAGCGGCAGCGCGGCGGCCGTGTGCACCACCACGTCGATGCCTGCCATGGCGCCGCGGACGGCGTCAAGGTCGCGGACGTCGCCCTTGAGGGCACGCACGCGATCAACGACATCGGCGAAGTCGAAGTCCGATATGTCAAGGATTGTGACGTCGCATCCCTTCGCCAGCAGGTAGCGGACCAAATTGATGCCGACGAATCCCGCCCCGCCAGTGATCAAGTATCTATCTGCCATTTGGCCCCACTTCTTCCCTAAGTGTGTTGCCCGTACGCCTCGCCCGAGGCCGGCAACACCGGATGATGTCGTCTCAGGTGCGCGGGTCTGTGCCGGCACCGATGGACGGGCCGCAAGTGCGTGAGAGGATAGGACGCACTGCGGATGTTCGCAACAAGGCGCCTAGGTTTGTCGCTGACGTCTTCGACGTCCGGCCAGGGGACGCCACCTCCGGCTAGGCCCTCGCCGTGTCCTCGGCGGATCGCGCCTGGTCGAGCAGCCCTTCCTCGTAGATCCGCCGCACCGTCGCCTCGATCTGCGGCTCCCGCACGGAGAGATCGGCGAGGCGGTAGCGGGCGGCGAGGCGCGCGATGAGGTCGGAGGCGCTCGCCTCGGCCGGGTAGAAGGCGAGCGTCACGCGTGCTCCCTCCTGCGACACTACCCGCGCCCCCTCCACGATGACCTGGTCGCCGGGCTCGGCCAGATCCACCACCAGCTCGCGCTCTCCGCCGAACCGGGCCAGCAACTCCTGCAGTTGCCCGTCGTAGATGAGGCGGCCGTGATCAATCATCATTACGCGGCGACAGAGCCGCTCCACGTCGGAGAGGTCGTGGGTGGTGAGGATGACGGTGACGCCGCGCTCCTGGTTCACCCGCCGGATGAAGCAGCGGATGCGCTCCTTGGCCACTACGTCCAGCCCGATGGTAGGTTCGTCCAGAAAGACGATGTCGGGGTCGTGGAGGAAGGCGGCGGCCAAGTTGGCGCGCATCATCTGACCCAGCGAGAGCGAGCGCACCGGCGTGTGCAGGAACTCGCCTAGGCCCAGGATCTCCTCGAACTGCGCCCGGTTGGAGCGGTAGCGGTCGGCGGGGATGCGGTAGATGTGCCGCAGCAGGTCGAACGACTCCACCACCGGCAGGTCCCACCAGAGCGCGTTGCGCTGGCCGAAGACGACGCCGATGCGGGACACGTGGGCGCGGCGCTCCCGCCAAGGCACCCGGCCGTTGACCACCACCTCGCCGGAGGTGGGGACGAGGATACCGGTGAGCATCTTGATGGTGGTGGACTTGCCGGCGCCGTTGGGCCCCAGGTAACCCACCAGTTCGCCCCGGACGATGCTGAAGTCGATTCCGTCCACCGCCCGCACCAGCCGATACTCGCGGCTGAACAGGTTGCGCACCGCTCCCAGGGCGCCTTCGCGGTGGCGCATCACGCGGAACTCTTTGCGCAAGTCTTGGACTTCTATCAAGTCGCCCTCCAGTGATAGCTACAGAGACACGAAGTCACAGAGAATGGTCCTGATTCTTCTCTTCTCCGAGTCTCTGTGCCTCTGTGGCGCTCTTGTTTCACGTTCCCGTGCTCTGATAATGCCGGACGCCGAAGCGCCAGAAGGCGAAGGACAGCGCCAGGCACCCGAAGCCGGTGAAGGGCGCCAGGAAGGACATGAAGCCCGGCATGCCGGTGAGGTCGGGTTTGCCCAGGAAGTAGAGCGCCGGGTAGTAGACCTGGATGGCGGCCGGCACCACAAAGGTGAAGAAGCGGGTCAGCCAGGGGTGGTAGATGTGCATGGGATAGGAGAGCATCTCCGCCCCGCCGTAGGTGAGCAGGTTGAAGACCTCCAGCCGCTCGATGGTCCAGAAGCAGACGGTGGAGCCGACGACGTAGAGGGCGGCGAAGAAGGCCATTGAACTGGCGATGACCACGGGCAGGTAGAGCAGCTTGGCCGCCGTCCAGTCCACCCCGGACAGATGAGCGCTGAGGGCGAAGATCGCCAGTCCCTGAGCGATACGCCCCAGCCGCCTGAGCGCGAACTCGGAGGTGAGGATCTGTAGGGGCAGAGGGAGCGGACGGAGCAGCATTTGGTCGAACTCGCCGCTACGGATGCGGGGGGAGAAGAAGTCGTAGTCGTAGCCGCCCCAGACTAGGTCCATCAGGCCGAAGGAAGTCTCGGCCAGGCCGTAGAGGAAGGCGACCTCCCAGAGCGTCCAGCCGCCGATGCCGCCGAAGCGGGAGATGACGGCCGCCAAGGCGAGGAAGTAGGTCAGGGTGCCCAGCATCGTGCCCAGTAGGTCCAGGAGGAAGGAGCCGCGGTACTGCATCTGGGAGCGCAGCCGTGCGCCAAGGAGTACCGAGTAGAGCCGCAGCGTGTTCATCTCTCAGCCCCCCTGGACCACGAGACGGCGCACGCCCGCCGCCAGCACGACGCGGGAGAGC